>JBCBZX010000462.1:0-1555 GCA_039815105.1 Pseudomonadota bacterium | reverse complement strand
TTAAGAGAGCTGATCGATCTTGTTGAAGACAGCAACCTGCCAAGTATCTTTGTAGAGGCCACTAGCAATCCTGGACTGATTGAAGCGGTTTCTCGGCAAACAGATATCGGCATTTCAGAAGAACCTATTTATGCCGACGGCTTGGGAGAATCTGGAACACCTGCAGAAACCTATACAGGCATGCTGATGACCAATACCTGCACAATTGTTACCGGATTGGGTGGCAGCTGCAATGAGGCTGCTGTACAAGCATTTCTTGACTAAGCCGAAGGCCTGTCTGTAACCGTCGCACCATACCAAATCGCCTATGGGTTAGTGCTCATAGGCGGTTTTAGTTTTGGATTGGAATCCGTGCTTACTACCCTGAGATTAGCGACAGTTTATGGACAACAGTGGCTTGAAAAATCTCTCTTTGGAGCTGGAATTATACAGCGGTTGTCAGTGGTCAACACTCTGGTAACAGTCTGTATTGGCCTCAGTCTGACCAAAATGGCGTTGATGACATAAGTCGCAGGAATAACTGGCGCAGAGGATACATCAGGAGCTAGCATCCTAAATCTTGTCACCTGTTATCTGGACAAATACCCCGTTCACCTGTGTCGCCAGTAACCTCTCAGACTTAATGAAAAGACTCTATACGACGCTGTGCAATGGGATATTATCAGGCTGCACCATCTACTCCTCTGAGCGCCCCGTGGACTCACGGTCACGCCTGTATTGTCTGATGAGCGAAAAAGAGGGTAACCAAGATTCGCGTCGGATTGTCCAAAGTTCGTAAGTTGGCCTAAGTTGATCAGACGACCACGGCGTCGCGCGGCAGGAATGCATCCAGCCGGGCAATGCGCGCGGTGTCGCTAAGATCGGCGGGAATGTCGGACCAACCGACCATGGCCTTGGCATGCGTCGGCCCGTGGCGGACCCAGAAGACGCGGCTCACGGAAGCGTGCCTTTGAGGACTTGGGGCAGGCCTGCGATGACATTGACCACCAGATCGGCCTTCTGGGCAAGTTTCTGGTTGAGGCGGCCCTGTTCGATTTGGAATTTCCGGGCCAGGGCATTGTCGGGCACAACGGAATGACCCACCTCGTTGGAGACGATCACGACGGGGGCCGCGCAGAGCGCGAGACCGGCTATGAGACCTGCCTCGGCTTCGGCCAGGTCATTCTCCGCCAGCAGGTGATTTGACAGCCACATCGTGGCGCAATCCATCAACACGGCGTGATCGCCGCTGATCCCGGCGAGGGTCCGCCCAACCTCCAGAGGTTCTTCGATGGTGCGCCACCCTTGGCCGCGCAGATCCAGGTGGCGGGCAATTTTGTCTTTCATTTCAGTGTCAAAGGCCTGCGCGGTCGCGAAATAGACGCGCGGGCGACCGGTGCCCGTGACGAGGTTTTCGGCGAAGGCGGACTTGCCCGAAGCAGCGCCGCCTAGCACGAGAGAGAGGGGTGGCAACAATTTAACACCTTTTTAATGATCCGATGTGCTATATGGTCCGTACCACTATCCACACGCGCCAAAAAGAGTGGACCGGAGTGTCCGCTGCCCACAGGGGGAT
>JBCBZX010000204.1:0-5638 GCA_039815105.1 Pseudomonadota bacterium | reverse complement strand
TTCGCCCACCAGACCCAACGAGCCGCCAGCTTCAAGGCGCAGATCAATGTCCCGCAAAATTCCACGGCCACCAATATTTAAAGCCAGATTTTCGATCTCAAGCAGCGCCATAACTCAGCCAGTCCGCTGGGTTCTGGCGACACGCGGGTCGAGCAAGTCTCGCAGACCATCGCCTAAGAGGTTCAGACCAAGCACCGTCACAACAATCGCAAACCCCGGGACGAGCGCCAGATGCGGCGCAAGGCTGACAAGCGTCTGGCTCTCTGCCAGCATGCGACCCCAGCTGGACATTGGGGGTTGCGTGCCAACGCCCACATAGCTCAACCCGGCCTCAATTATGATGCCCAGCGAAAATTGGATCGTGCCCTGTACGATGAGCAAGTTAGCAATATTGGGAATGATGTGTTCAGCCGAGATGCGCACTGACCCCTTACCCGCAGCCCGTGCGGCCATCACGAACTCGCGCTGCCAGATTGCCAAAGCGGCACCATAGCTGATCCGAGCAAAAACAGGGATGTTGAAGATACCGATGGCGAGCATCGCATTCCATACGTTAAAGCCGAACGCCGCCGTGAGCAGCAGGGCCAACAACAAGGATGGAAATGCGAAAATGAAATCACTCAACCGCATGATGGGTTCAGAAACCCAGCGACCGCTTGCCGCCGCAGCACAGCCAAGCGGTACCCCGATGCCCATGCCGATCACCAATGCGACCACAGCAACGCCTATGCTGGCCCGCGCACCCACCATCACCATGGAGAGAAGATCGCGCCCGAGCTGGTCGGTGCCCAAAATGTGACCCCACTCACCACCCAAGAACACAGGGGGCTTGAGCCTGTTTGGAATGTTCTGGTCGAGAATATCGTGGGGCGTCCAAACAAAGCTCAAGGTCCCCAGGCCCAGCACCATGAGCGTTATGGTGGCTCCGAGGAGGACGTTGCGGTTGCCTGCTGCCCGCCGCCAAAAGCTGGCTTCTGGGGTGCCCTCCCAATGAGTTACCAAGTCAGCCACGCGCGCGAGCCGTCCGTATGCGCGGGTCGACGATGGCATAGGCAATGTCCACCAGCAGATTGATAAAAATCACACTCGCCACCAACATCAGTACCACCGATTGCACCGTGATGAGATCAGACTGGCGAATGGCGTTGAACACCAGACTACCCAGGCCCGGAATGTAGAATATGTTTTCGATGATAATGGTGCCCGCGATCAGAAATGCGAACTGAAGACCCATAATGGTCACAACTGGAATCAGCGCATTGCGCACTCCGTGACGCCATAGGACAGCGCGCTGCGGCAAGCCCTTAGCGCGGGCCGTGCGCATATAATCTTCCCCCATGGTTTCAATCAGCGAAGAACGCATAACGCGGGCCAAGATTGAAGCTTGTGGCAAGGCCAAGGCAACCGATGGCAGAATAAGCGCTCGGAACGCTGGCCAAAAACCCTCATCCCAGCCGGGAAAACCGCCTGCCGGCAATATGCGCCATGTCAACGCAAACAACACGACCAGCATAAGCGCGAGCCAGAAGTTGGGAATAGCGATGCCCAACTGGGTCAAGCCCATGATCCCACTGTCAACCATGGACCCACGTCGCGATGCGGCCAACACACCCACCGGGATGGCAATAGCGGTGGAGAGCGCAAGCGACAGAAGTGCAAGCGGCAGTGATATCCAGATGCGGCCGCCGATCAGTTCAGTCACTGGCACATCATAAGTGTACGATCGCCCCAAATCACCGGTCACAAAACCGGTCATCCAGCTGGTGTAGCGTTCGTGTGCAGAGCGATCTAAGCCAAGGTCCCGCCGCTTTGCAGCAAGGGTCTCGTCCGTAGCGTTTACACCCAATGAAATCTGAGCTGCATCGCCCGGCAGGATTTCAGTTACGGCAAATATCAGGATTGACGCAAAGACCAGGGTGGCCAGTGCAAAACCGAGTCGGCGCAAGACATAGGTGATCATCGCGCCGACCCGCTGTCAGCCTGCCTGTCGATCTACTGCGCCCAGCTAACGCCGGTCAGGTCGACACCTTGGATCGGCGCATTCTCCCACATGCCTTCCAGATCCTTATTCCAGACGCCGTGTTTGGCCAGCTGGAAGAGGAAGCCGTTGACGGCATTGTCCGACAGAATTTGTTGTGCCTGCGCATAGAGCTCATTTGCCTTATCAGGGTCAGCCTCCGCGTTGACCTGTTCGATCAGCGCATCGAACTCATCATTGTCGAACTGGAAATAGTAATCGTCGCGAGCGTAGATACCGATGTCTAGCGGCTCGGTGTGAGACACGATGGTCAGGTCGTAATCCTTGGCCTTGAACACCTCCGGCAGCCACACATTCCATTCAACTGGGATGATCTGTAGATCTATGCCAATCTTTCGCAGATCACCGGCAATGATCTCGCCCCCGCGGCGCGCATAGGCGGGCGGCGGCAGCTTGATAGTCGCCTCAAACCCATCGGGAAAGCCCGCCTCAGCCAACAGCGCCCTGGCCTTCTCGACATCATACTCATAGGCACCCGTCAAATCTTTGTAGGCGGGATGGTGAGGCGCAAAATGCGTACCAATGGGCGTGCCATAGCCAAACATAGCGCCATCAATGATCGACTGGCGATTGATGGCGTGGGCCATAGCCTGGCGTACCTTCACATTGTCGAAGGGGGGTTTGGCATTGTTTGTGGAGAGAATCGTCTCGCCTTCGGTGGAGCCGATGACAACTTCGAAGCGCGGATCAGCCTCAAACTGAATGATATTTTCCGGCGCTGGAAAATTCGGAAATGCGTCCAAATCGCCCGACATCATGGCGTTGAAGGCGGCGGCCGGATCGGAAATGAAGCGGAACGTGGCGCTTTCAAGTGCCACGTCGTCGCTCCAATATTCAGCGTTTTTCTCCAGCGTCAACGAGCTACCCTTGGTCCACTCGGCAAATTTGAACGGCCCAGTGCCCACCGGGTTTGCCTTATTGTCATCAGCGGATTCTGGCGCCACCATCACGGCGTCACCCCAGCCCAGCGAGAACAATAATTTGCCGTCAGGCTTGTCCAGGGTCACGGTCAAGGTTGTGGCATTGGTGGCCTCAACGCTCTCAATCGCGGCATAGAGCGCCTTTTGCGCATTCTCCGAGTCCTCAGCCAGAATGCGCTCGAGCGAGAATTTGGCATCCTCCGCATCGAAGCTGGTGCCGTCATGGAAAGTCACGCCCTCAGCAAGATCGAAAACATATGTCAGGCCGTCTTCCGAAATATCCCAGCTCGTCGCCAACGCCGGGAGCACTTCGCCATTCTGGTTGATCCGGGTCAGCCCTTCAAAGACGTTGGCATATGTCACATCGTCAATGGCACCTGCTGCGCCCGCCGTGGGATCCAGATGTGGCGGTTCAAGTTGCAAACCTATCGACACGCCCGTTTTGGTATGGCCGGCGGCAAACGCGGCGGTGGCGCAGGTTGCGGCAAGAGCGGCCGAAAGGCTGACAAGAATGAGTTTTTTCATCGGGGTTCTCCGTTCGTTACGGCTATTGTGCGAACAAAAGCCGGTGCAGCGCAAGCGCCATAACCTTAGCACTGTCCACCATATCGGCGATCTCAACATATTCATCAGGCTGATGGGCCAGATCGAGAATTCCGGGGCCATATGCGACGCAGTCTGTCAGATGTCCCAGCCGCGCAATGTGTTTTTGGTCATAGGACCCAGGTGAAATTACCCAATCGGGCGTCACCCCCAGCACATCCTGTACAGCGCTGCGCAGCGCCTGGGGTACGGCTGAATTTTCATCTGTCATCAGCGGGTCGATCTGGTTGATATCAGACACATCATATCTGAAATTCGGTCGGTCGCGCTGTAGCCGGTCCAACAATCCCGTCACCTCGCCCTGCACTTCTTCCAGCGTCTCTTCTATCAAATATCGCCGGTCGATCGTGATACGACAGCTGTCTGGCACGTTATGGGCAGGTAGCCCTGCATGGGTTTCCGCTTCGCCACCATGGATGGAGTTTATGTTCATGGTGGACTGTTTGGCGCCCTCCGGCACCACGGGCATACAGGTGAACTTGCTTGCCAATTTGGGAAACAGCTCTTTCTCAAACGCGTCGAGCACCGCGCCCATGTGGCGCACGGCGCAATCGCCCAAAAACGGCATCGAGCCGTGCGCGATACGCCCATAGGTCTCGATTTGTGCGCTCCAGTGGCCGCGATGGCCCAGACAAACGCGGTCCTTGTTCAACGGCTCGGGAATGATGACGTGATCCACACGAGGCTTGGAGAAAAATCCCAGCTCAGCCAGATAGGCCACGCCGCCATAACCGCCTGACTCTTCGTCCACGGTTCCGGAAATCTCGATGGCACCGGGAAAGTCCGGGAACTGGGCTACAAAGGCTTCCGCCGCGATGACGGATGCCGCCAGCCCTCCCTTCATGTCGCACGTGCCGCGCCCATACACTCGACCATCACGCACCTCCGCGCCGAACGGGTCCATCGTCCACCCCTGCCCCGCGAGCACCACATCAATATGGCTGTTGAAGTGCACGCATGGCCCCGGCCCTCGACCTTCAAGCCGGGCGACAATATTGATGCGCGGAAAACGATCTGTGTCCCCCGGGGTACCCTCGGCGCGGATGTACTCGACTTCAAAGCCAGCGCGGTTGAGCCGGTCGCCCAGAAGCTCTGCGCAAGGGGTGTAGTTTTCCCCCGGCGGGTTGGTGGTGGGGATGCGTACGAGCGCCTGGGTGAACGCCACCAGATCATCCGTGGCGGCCTCCACGCGGGCGAACAGCCCGGCCTGTTGGGTTGCCCGCACCTAGACGAACCGGTTGACCACGTTTTCCAGATATTCCTGACGACCAGATTTGGGTTTCGGGTTCATGTCTTGAGCTCTGACACATTCCTCGCAATGCTCCAGCGTTGCGTGGTTCAAAAGAGCCTGAGATTCCTCGGTATTCCAGCCAGCGTACCGATCCTTCACAAAATTTGGCAAGGTTCCGTCTTCAATTATGGCAGCCGCAGCCTTTAGTGCGCGGGCGCAGACATCCATGCCGCCAATATGGGCGATCAAAAGGTCGTCAGGTTCAATCGACTGACGACGCAATTTCGCGTCAAAGTTCGTACCGCCAGAGCTGAAACCACCACCCTTGAGGATGTGATAATAGGCCAGCGCGAACTCTGGTACATTGTTGGGGAACTGATCCGTGTCCCAGCCCGACTGGTAGTCGTTGCGGTTCATATCCACGGACCCAAAGATCCCCAGCGCCTGCGCCAAAGCGATTTCATGCTCAAAGCTGTGGCCGGCCAAAATGGCGTGGCCTTGCTCAATATTCACCTTCACCTCATTCTCAAGGCCGTGGCGCTTAAGAAAGCCATAAACGGTCGCGACATCGTAGTCATATTGGTGCTTTGTGGGCTCCTGTGGCTTGGGCTCGATCAGGATCGCGCCTTCAAAACCGATCTTGTGCTTGTACTCCACAACCATATTGAGGAAGCGACCCAGCTGCGCATCTTCGCGCCCAAGGTCGGTGTTGAGCAACGTCTCATAACCCTCGCGGCCACCCCACAGAACGTAGTTCTCACCGTTCAGCTTTGCCGTTGAATCCATACAGGTTTTCACGGTCGCCGCCGCGAAAGCGAAAACTTCGGGGTCTGGATTCGTGGCTGC
>JBCBZX010000428.1:0-2144 GCA_039815105.1 Pseudomonadota bacterium | reverse complement strand
TTCACTCGATCAAATATACGGCCGACGCCATCAAGACGGCTGTCGAATTGTCGGCGCGATATATAAATGACCGGAAGCTGCCAGATAAGGCCATCGACGTGCTCGACGAAACGGGCGCCAGCCAAAAGCTGTTGCCGGAAAACAAGCGGCGCAAGCAGATTGGCGTTAAGGAGATCGAAGAAACCATTGCCACCATGGCGCGGATTCCGCCGAAAACCGTTTCCACGGATGATGTGGAAGTGCTGTCCAACCTGACGGCGCAGCTTAAGCGCGTTGTCTATGGCCAAGACAATGCCATTGAAGCTTTGTCTGCCGCTATCAAGATGGCACGGGCAGGGCTAAGGGAGCCAAATAAGCCCATCGGCTCCTATCTGTTCAGCGGCCCGACCGGCGTCGGCAAGACCGAAGTGGCGCAACAGCTGGCATCCTCGCTAGGCGTGAAGCTGCTGCGGTTCGACATGTCCGAGTATATGGAGCGCCATACGGTTTCGCGCCTGCTCGGTGCGCCTCCCGGTTATGTGGGTTTTGACCAAGGCGGCCTGCTCACCGATGGCGTGGACCAGCACCCGCATTGCGTGTTGCTGCTAGATGAGATCGAGAAGGCCCATCCAGATCTGTTCAACATCCTGTTGCAGGTGATGGATAACGGCAAACTGACGGACAATAATGGCAAGGAAGTCGACTTCAGGAATGTGATCCTGATCATGACCTCCAATGCCGGTGCCTCAGATATGGAGAAAGCCCCAATCGGCTTTAACCGCTCCGCACGGGAAGGCGAGGATCAAGAAGCGATCAATCGTCTGTTCACACCGGAATTCCGCAACCGTCTTGACCAGATCATCGCGTTTGGTGCGCTGCCCATGCCGGTGGTTCACAAAGTGGTCGAGAAGTTCGTTATGCAGCTGGAGGCTCAATTGGCCGACAGAAACGTCACATTCGAGCTGAGTCCAGAAGGCACTGCTTGGCTCGCTGAGCGTGGCTATGACAGCAAAATGGGTGCACGCCCGCTGGGCCGTTTGATCCAGAAAGAGATCAAGCAGCCCCTGGCAGACGAGCTTCTGTTCGGCAAGCTCGCCAAAGGCGGCACGGTTAAGGTTGGCGTCAAGCAAGAGGATGGCAAAAAGGTTCTGGATCTGGAGGCCATCTCCGAAGCCGATCTGCGCCCGGCCAAGTCCGAGAAACCGAAAGCTTCCAAGAAGCCCACGCCCAAGAAAAAGGGTGATGGCAAGGGTGGCGGCACGCGCCAGTCAGTGCCCAAAGTGCCCGCCAATTAGGGGCACATAGAACCAGCAATCAAACCCCCGGGCTGACCTTTCAGTCCGGGTTTTTGTTGCCGTTTCAGGCCGAGTGGCGGGCCTCGTCCAAGTGTTGCCACAGCTATGAAGATTGGAAATACAAAGTGACTGCGCTTGCCGTGTAGCCACCGCATTTTGGCTGTTTCTCGCTCTGACTTGTAATGAGGAGAAAGCCATGGACCATGTCAAAGATCTTAAACGCCTGCGCGATGACGCGTTGGGGCGCCTGCAAAGCAATCCGGACTACCGAACGCTGCGGGCCCTGACCGCCTTGATTGACGATCTGACGTTGATGGATTCACCCCGCTCTTCGGTGGGTGACATACCAACTGCCGACGCAAAGAATGATCAGGACACAGTCTCTGGCCCAGTTGCCGCCAATGGCAAGGGGCCGGTCAGGGTCACCAATTTTGCGTCCACGGCCACCAGCGCGACCAATTCGGACGGCTAGACGAGTTGAGCAAATGCGGCGCGGTATTTCTCCGCGTCGCGCTGCAGCCGTTCTGCAGGTGCCATTTCGCTGGCCGACGGCAGCAATGCGACGCCTTCTCTACGCGGCATCACGTGGACGTGCAGGTGAAACACCATCTGGCCGCCGGCGCCTTCTGAATTTTGCTGAATGGTGACTCCATCCGCTTCAAACGCCAGCATGGCTGCCTTTGCAGTGAGGCGAGTCACCTCAGCCACCGCCGAAAACTCGGCTGGCGTTGCATCCAAAATATTGCGGATTGGTGTCTTCGGCAGCACCAGCGCGTGCCCCTCGCAGGTGGGCATAACATCCATGATCACCCTGGTATGTTCATCTTCAAACACGGTGTGGCTGGGTATCCCTGCATTTCACAGGGGATT
>JBCBZX010000457.1:0-1678 GCA_039815105.1 Pseudomonadota bacterium | reverse complement strand
TGCGTGCCTGCACCGGCTCGCACCTTGCCACCGGGGCGGTCGTGTTTATGTCTGGTGCAAAGAATTGCACAAAGGAACGCATCATGGGCGACCCAACCTACACCCCCCCGAAAGTCTGGACATGGGACAAAGACAATGGCGGCACGTTTGCTTCCACCAACCGGCCCATCGCCGGTGCCACCCATGATGCACCCTTGCCGCGTGGCGAGCACAAGTTCCAGCTATATTCCATGGGCACGCCCAACGGTGTAAAGGTCACCATGCTCTTCGAAGAACTGCTGGACGCGGGTCATGACGCCGAATATGACGCTTGGCTCATCAAGATCGGCGATGGTGATCAGTTCGGCAGTGGCTTCACCGAGGTGAATCCCAATTCCAAGATCCCCGCCTTGGTGGATTACACAGGCGACGCGCCGCTTAACGTGTTTGAAAGCGGCTCCATTATGATCCACCTGGCGGAGAAATTCGGGGCGTTCCTGCCCGCTTCCGGCCCCGCACGCACGGAAGTGATCAATTGGCTCATGTGGCAAATGGGCAGCGCGCCGTTCCTCGGCGGTGGCTTTGGCCATTTCTACGCCTACGCGCCGGAGAAGTACGAATACCCAATCAACCGATACGCGATGGAAACCAAACGCCAGTTGGACGTGCTGAACCGAACGCTGGCGGAACGGCCTTACGTGGCAGGGGATGACTACTCCATCGCGGATATGGCGATCTGGTCGTGGTACGGCGGTGTGGTTCTGGGGCGTCAGTATGGTGACTCGGCGACGTTCCTCAGCGTGAACGAGTACGAGCACGTTATGGCCTGGGCTGAGAAGATCGATGCCCGTCCCGCCACAAAACGCGGCCGCATGGTCAACCGCACGTCAGGCGAACCGCACGAACAGCTGCACGACCGTCACGGGCCCGAAGACTTCAAGACAAAGACCCAAGACAAGATCGGATGACCCAAAAAGCGCGCCCCGTCCAACGGCGAGGCGCGCCCGTAAGGGAGCGACGAGCGGCTAGTTGATCAGCCCCGCATGACGCATGGCATCATCCATCAACGCCCGCGTCTCGTCTGTCAGCGGCGTGAGCGGTGAGCGGACCTCTTCCTCACACATGCCCAGTTTAGCCAACGCGTATTTCGCGCCCACCAACCCCGGTTCGGTGAAGATCGCCTTGTGCAGCGGCATCAGCCGATCCTGAATTTCCAACGCCGTGGCATAATCATTGGCCAATGTCGCCTCCTGCATCTGGCTCAGCATCTTGGGCGCCACATTGGCCGTCACTGAAATGCAGCCCACACCGCCTTGGGCATTGAACCCATGCGCCGTGGCATCCTCACCCGACAGCTGCACAAAGTCTTTGCCGCAGCTCATGCGCTGATGGCTCACCCGCGCCAGATCGCCGGTGGCATCCTTCACGCCGATAATGCGCGGCAGTTTCGCCAACTCACCCATCGTGGCCGGGCTCATATCCACCACGGACCGACCCGGGATGTTGTAGATGATGATCGGCAAACCACAGGCCTCATGCACAGCTGTGAAATGGGCAATCAGCCCGGCTTGCGTGGGCTTGTTGTAGTAGGGCGTCACCACCAAAACCGCATCCGCTCCCGCACTCTCGGCATGTTGTGCCAGACGCACCGATTCGGCGGTGTTGTTCGACCCCGCACCGGCAATCACCGGAATGCGCC
>JBCBZX010000240.1:0-4715 GCA_039815105.1 Pseudomonadota bacterium | reverse complement strand
TTCATGGGGATGGTGAGCGAAGCGTTTTTCAACAGTGAAACCCGCTTCCAAAACATGGAGGCCATCGACAAAACCGACCAGCTCGATAATGCGAAAGCCGAGCTAGGATCAGGCCGTGTCGCCTACGGCTACATGACCATCACCGCTGTGGTCGCGCATGAAGATGCAGACGAGGCTGACCGGCAGATCAATGTCGTCGAAAACGTCTATCGGCGGGCAGGGTTTCCCTGCTTCATTGAAACCATCAACGCCACAGAAGCCTGGCTATCTTCACTTCCAGGTGAAGCGCGCGCGAACGTGCGCCGCCCGCTTTTATCGACCGTCAGCCTGTCGCGGATTATCCCGACAAGCGGCATTTGGGCGGGGTCTGGCAACCGCCACCTTGGTGGTCCACCGTTGTTCCGCGCGGTCACAGACGGCTCGACACCCTTTGATCTAAGCACCCACTATGGCGATGTAGGCCACATGATGGTGGTCGGTCCAACTGGGGCTGGGAAATCTACGTTGCTTGCCTTTATGGGCCTGCAAATGCTGCGCTATCCCGATGCGCGGGTCATCGTTTTCGACAAAGGCGCAAGCATCCGCGCTGCCACCCTCGGCGTTGGTGGTCGCTACAGTGATATCGGTTCCAATGCTGGCCCAAGCTTCCAGCCTCTCCGTCATGTGGACCAAGAGGAAGAGCGTATCTGGGCACGCGATTGGCTGCTCATGATCTTGGAACAACAGCAGGTAATTATTACGCCGACCATTGAAGACCGGGTGTGGGAGGCGCTTGGCAACCTGGCAGAAAGCGCACCCGATCTGCGGACGATGACGAGCTTTGTCACCGACGTACAAGACGAGAACATTCGCACGGCATTGCGGCCATTCAGCCAAGGTGGTCCCTTTGCCAATCTCCTCGATGCGGCCACCGACGATCTCGACATTGGCAATTGGCAAGCCTTTGAGATGGAAGAGATCATGAAAATGGGCCGCGCCACAGCGCCCGTGCTGGCCTATCTCTTCCACCTTGTCGAAAAGCAACTCGATCCGTCCCGGCCGACGATGATCATTCTCGACGAAGCCTGGGTGTTCCTCGATAACGCTTATTTCGAAGACATCCTTCGTGAATGGCTGAAAGTGCTGCGGAAGCTGAATGCCTTCGTGATTTTCGCGACCCAAAACATTGTTGACCTTGCCAGCAGCAAGATTGGCCCAGTGATTTCCGGCAACGTCCCAACGCGTATTTATCTGCCCAATGTGAATGCAGAGGACCCTGCATCGGCTGCCTTCTATCGCGATCAGGGCCTCACAGAGCGTCAGATCGAGATCATCGCCACGGCGGAGTACAAACGCCAATATTACATGGCGTCTCCTTATGGCGACCGGCTGTTCGAATTGGGCCTCTCCCCCACCGCTTTGGCCTTCTGCGGGGCGAGCGGCGACGACACAATGAAACTCATCAAAAACGTGGCAGAGGGATCTGCCAGCACAGGCGCCGACTTCGCCAGCACCTATCTCAGGCGCATCGGGATGACCGAAGCGGCTGCGGTAATCGAAGCTGCAAATCAGGAGGAACAAGCGGCATGAGTTTAAGAGCAAGTGTTTCTGTGGTGGCGCTATGCTCAATTTTAGGCGCTGCCGTAATCAGTGGTCCAGTTAACGCGGGGCCTGTTGGGTCTCTTGTGTTCGATCCGACCAATTTCGGGCGGAACACCATTACGGCTGCTCAGGCCATCCAGCAGACCATCCGCCAAGCCACGATGGTGGCTCAGAATATCCAGCAAATTCAAAACCAAGTTCAAGGGCTGATCAATCAAGGGCGGATGTTGGCGCAGCTACCGCAATCGATCCAGCAAGACATCATGGCGCAGGTGATGCAGCTTGAAAACCTGATGGCCAATGCACGCGGCATCGTCATGGATTATGGGCAGTTACAGGCCCAGTTCGATCAGGTCTTTGCGACACCCAATTATCAAGGCTGGACGGGCGCTCAATACACTCAATCCGCCCAGAACATCGCTCAAGAAACGCTTGATGCGGCGAACAACGCTATGGAGGCCCAAGGCCTCGTTGCTGACCTGAGCCAGGACCGTGTTTCATTGAGCACCATGTTGGCTGCAAGCCAAAACGCTCAAGGTCAACTTGGCGCGTTGCAAGCAGCCAATGAGATTTCCGGATTGCTCGTGCAAAACCTCATGCGGCTGCAAACCGTTGTGGCGTCCAGTGAGCGTGCTCAAACAGCCCATATCGCAGCGCAGGTGCGATCCCAAAATGATGATGAAGCACGGTGGGCGCAAGGCACACAGCAGCTTCAGCAGACGGGTCAAAACGTTCAATTCAATCCGGTCAACAACCCGTCGTTTCTGAACCCAATCGGCGTCAACCAAGGAAACATGCCATGAGAAACTATATCCTTGTTGCCGCTTCCGCGTGCGCTCTCCTCGCGAGCTGCGGTGAACCAACAAAGACCGTTACGGAATTCAAAGCCGACGAGGAAGCGCGTATCGGAGCCTTGGCAAAGTGCAGAGAGAACCCTGGTGCTTGGGATACGACGCCTAATTGCGGCAATGCTGAAGCTGCTACGCGTCAGATGATCGAGGATGTTCACCAGGCTGCAATCGATGAAGCGAAGCCACTTCAGGACCGGATTGTAGAAATCTCAAGGGCGTGTCTGACCGTTCCCCCGATGGAGCGGCAGTCTTGCAATCAGCAATACGTCGCTGAATCCCAGGAACTGACAGCACAAACGCGGGAAATCGCGGACCGTTCAAATGCGCGTAAGCGTGAACTTGCAGCTCAGATTCAGCGGAGATAGGAGCCTGTGGATACCACGATCTTATCAGACTCGCTGAATGCCTTTCTTGGCATCGCGCAAGCAAATTACCATGCGCTTTGGCAATGGGCCATTCGCTTGTTTTTCCTGCTTGTGGTGCTGGACATCGTGGTGGCTGTTATTCTGCCTCTGGTTAGAGGGCAGAACTTCGCACCAAACCTCATCAAACGGCTGACTGTCATCTTGGTGTTGTTCGTTTTCATTACGAACTACGACTTCTGGACGAATCTGGTGGTCAACGGCGGCATATCTGCTGGTGTGCGTGGCGCAACGGGACAACCAATTGGCGGCCCTCAATCCACACAAATTCTGAACGTGTTGCGCCAGCCTTCAGAAATCCTGACGGCCCCAGCCCAACTGCTGGGTGCAATGTTCAGCAACTTCTCAATCACCAACATCGGAAGCAGCTTGCTCAATGTGCTGCTCGGTTTGATCATGTTCCTGTCGTTCGTGATCGTCGCACTGACGGTGGTCGTGACCTATCTCGAGTTTGCTTTCGCTGTCACTCTCGCTCTGATCCTCTTTCCCTTTACTGCTTTCAAGCCGACCAGCTTTATCGGCGAACGGGTGTTTGGCCTCGTTATCAGCTATGCGGTCCGCTTGATGGTGCTCGCGTTTATAGTTGGTGTCGGCCACCAGATTATTGGCACAGCCAATTTCCAAGCACCTGGGTCACTGCATGCCCGAATTTTTCCTGCCAATTACACTGATTGGACGCAGGGCATGGTCGCCGCTATGATCGGAATTTTGTACCTCATGCTCGCCATGTCCATCCCCAAGATGGCAGCTGGCCTGTTTAGCGGATCTCCAAGCCTCAGTGGCGGCGATGCAGCTCTTGCAGGCGGTGCTGCCGCGCTCACAGCCGTCGGCGCTGCAGGTGGCGCAGTCGCAGCCGGAAAACTCGGTCTCGCCGGAGCTGCAAAAACCTTGTCGGCCGCAAATGCCGTAGGTGGTTTTACCAAAGGTGCTTATAGCGCAGGCTGGGCTGCAGCCGGGTCTGGCCTTGGTCCTGCCGGAGGACCAAAGGCGGTGGCTGCAGGTCTGCGCGGCGTTGCCACCGCAACAGGCAACGCGGCCTCAGGCGCCGCGCGCAGCGGTGTCGCACGGGTGACAGCGCCGGTCCAGCAACGCTTTGAAGGAGCGCGCTACGCAGGCACGCTGGCTGCCAAGGCCCCGTCTGGGTTTTCTTTAAGTGGTGGGCCAAGCCGGGGACGGCCCCTGTCGCCAGGCGAGCAGTTCTCAGCGCAACAGGCCTCTCCGACATCACAGGCCCGCTTGCGCGACGCTATGCGCAACCCAGCCCGCAACATGGGACGGGGTGCATTTGGTGCGACTGCCCTCTCCCAATCCCCCATAGCTGGCGATCCTTCGAAGCCAATCAAAGACGACGACGCCTAACGCGCAGAAAGACCGACTATGAGTAACACCGCGAGCGATGGACGCTTCTCAAGCAAACCTGGCGATATTCCCATCACGCCTTATCAGAAGGCCGCAGACGCCTGGGACGAACGCATTGGTTCGGCGCGGGTGCAAGCCAAGAATTGGCGTCTTGCTGCTTTATTGGCCCTTGGCGCTGTTGTGCTCCTCGTTGGCGCGCTCGTTTACCAGGCTGGGCAGGCGAAGGTTACGCCATTCATGGTGCAGGTGGATAACAGAGGCGCTGTTGTCGGCGCAGGCCCGGTGCAAACCCAGCCGTTAGCAGTCAATGACCGGATGGTTCGGTATTTCATGACACAAGTCGTTACCGACATGCGGACCCTGCCGCTTGACCCTGTTATCGCGCGGGAAAACTGGCTGAAGGTCTACCAGTTTCTCGGCCCAGCATCCGTCCAGAAAATGAATGCGATTGCACATGCCAATGATCCCTTCGCAGGTCTTGGAGAACGCACACGCACCGTGG
>JBCBZX010000234.1:0-4842 GCA_039815105.1 Pseudomonadota bacterium | reverse complement strand
TAATGACCGGTAATAAGCCATGACCCTCACCACGAGGAGTCTTGGTGCAATAGTGGCGTCTCAGCCTCAGCGCGCCTCAAAATCGAGGACCAGCGGGTCAAAACACTGCGCTGCCTCGTCTGTAAAACCTGCGGGCCCCGCCAGATCGAATACCTCGAACAGGTGCGCTGTGCTGTAGTGATTGATCACCGGCCATGCCCGCATCGCGGGCAAATCGTCGGCCTCACAGCCGTCGACGGCCAAAGACTCGAACAGCACAGGAATTTCAATTCCATATCTTCGAGCGAACGGGACGAGACCACCGTCTTCTTGCGCGATCAAACAAATATCCGAAAAGGCCAAGTGTCCGGCCCCAAAGATCGATAGATATCGCTGGTTGGCTCCGGACATTTCGTCGAACGTGCCCCGCAATTCAGCCGCCGTGACAATGCCGTCAGCCGCCCCCGATATTATCAGCGCAGGCTTGTCGATCTGCTGTGTCCGCCCTCCCGCGTGCCCGATCCACGTATCGATGATGGGATCCATCGCGGCCACCGATGCCGCCGAACCGCCCGCAGAATGCCCTGCCGCCGCCACTTTTTCGAGATCGATACGTTCATAGAATGGGCTCGCCTCGTCGCCATTCTCGCTGCGCATTCGCTCCAGCGTTTGCAGCAGAGTCATCGGTGCCACATCGAAGACCGGAGTCGACGGCGTAAACAAAAGAGCCAGACCGCGTTCGGGATGGTCGGGCGAAGCCACAACAAACCCCCAAGAGGCCAAATGCGTCGTGAAGAACGTCGATTGCGACCGAAATCCACCGAGACCATGCGAGAAAACCACGAGCGGATGCGCACCCGCCCGTACAGGTGCATTTCGAAACGAGCGCGTCTCGAAGGTCGGTGCGTCCGCATCAGGGATCATCTGCCGGAGATCCTCGGCAATCCAGTCGCGAAGATCGTAGGCGTCGAAAGCCTCACCGGCCTCACTCGCCGGATACCAGACTTCGACTGATACGTCGTTAAGAGTCAGTGTCGTGACCCCCACGGGAAAAGGCCCGGGGTTCGCATAAGCGGCCTGACCACCGCAGCTCAGGTCGACCGGCGCCGCCTCGTCTTCACCACACGCCGAAGCCAGCCCCCAAGCGGTGACAGAAACCGCCACGCATTGTGTCATGTACCCGGAAACACTCGCCATATTGACGATGATAGTGCGCCCTCTTCCCGGCCGCCAACCCACCGAACACCTCTACCTTCGACAGACGGTCTACGGTATACGGTCCGGTCGTGACTGCACTGCATCGTTTACTCGCGCTGCCGCTGATCGCCGGACTCGGCGGTTGCTTCGTTTCCGCCCCGGTGACCACGCGAAGCCCGCCTCGCACCATCGATACCTGTCGGCTTCTCAGCAGCATGAAACCCTGCTGGGACAAAGCGGATGATCTACTCGCCCGCATCAAAAGCTGCGGCCAACTCGGCCAAGTCCCAAGCCGCTTAACGTCAAATCTGTGTCGACATGATCGATGACTTGGCTTTGCGTTTCAAACACCACAGCAAGGCCGCCTGTGGCAACCACTGTCATTGCCGCACCGAACTCAGCTGTGATGCGGTCGACCATGCCTTCAAGCAGGCCCACATAGCCCCACATAACGCCCGATTGCATAGCCGTGATCGTGGATTTGCCGATCACCTGCCCCTGCCTTGGCACTTCAACAGCGATGCGCGGCAGTTTGGCGGCTGCGCGGTAGAGCGCATCAATGGACAGATTGATGCCAGGCGAAATCACGCCGCCCTCATAGTCACCGCTTTGCGTGATGACATCAAAGGTCGTGGCTGTGCCGAAGTCTATGATAATCAGGGGGCCGCCATATTTGGAAAAGCCGGCGACGGCGTTTACCAGCCGGTCGGCGCCCACTTCGTTGGCATTTGGTAGATTGATGTTGATGCCAAGGTCGACATCCTCCTCCCCCACCACGAGCGGTTCCACAGAGAAGTAACGCCGGCACAATGTGCGCAGCTGAAACAGTGTTGGGGGCACAACTGTGGCGATAATCGCGCCGTCAATGGCGGCGGGGTCGAGCTTGGCAAGGCCCATAAGCTGGCTAATCCAAACCATATACTCATCAGCCGTGCGCGCATTGGCGGTGGAAATGCGCCAGCGATGCAAAATCGTGTCGCCGTCAATGATGGCAAACACCGTATTGGTGTTGCCGCTATCGATTGCCAGGAGCATCAGCCCGCCTCTACCTCATCAAACACAAGATCGCCTGCTTGCACTGATAGCCTTTGGCCCGAAGCCAGCGCAACACTTGCTTCCCCCGTGGTTTCTATCCCTTTGAACAGGCCGCGGCGCCCATCTTCCAAAGTGACCGAACTGCCGAGCCCATAAGCGCAACTTTGCCATGCGCGCTGGAACTGCGCGGGGTCATGCGGCGGCCAATTGCGAATGGCGATAACGAGCTCACGGGACAAGATGTCCAAAAAAGCGTTCGGCGCTGGGGCGTTGTTCGTGCTTTCAGCTACACTCGCGACTAGGCGGTCGGTCACGTCGGGTGTTGGCACGAGGTTGACCCCGATGCCAGCAATGCCCCAATAGGCTCCATCTTGGGCTTTGCAACTTTCAATCAAAATGCCCGCACATTTGCCGTGACCAATGAACACGTCGTTTGGCCATTTGCAGCGCACATCTTCCGTGCCTGCATAGAGCTCTAAAATCGCACTGCGGACGGCCATGCCGATGGGCAAAGCAAGACCGCGCGTGACAGCGAGATCTTGGCCAATCGGCCATAAAAAGCTGCCCATGAAATTGCCAGGCTGCGAGAACCACGTGCGCCCGCGCCGGCCTTTTCCAGCGCTTTGGCGGCGCGCGGCGATCCAGCCTGGGTGCAACCGGCCGGCTATCATCTCACGGTGCGCTTGCGCGTTGGTGCTATCGAGCTGGTCAAACCAATCGATGCAAAGGTCGGCATGAAAAGGCGCGCTGGCCATTCACCCTCAACTGAGAGAGGCCGCAGCCGCTTGTGCGCCAGCCCAAAGCGGTGACCAGGCCAGCACGAACAGAGGCGATGCAAACAGTGCGGCGCCCAGCATGACCAAGCCAGAGGGCGTGTCTTTGGCGCCCAGGATCATCTGGTCAGCCTCGTCCAGATACATGATCTTGATGATGCGCAGGTAGTAATAGGCCCCTACCGCACTGCTCAGCGCGCCAATCACGGCAAGCCAATACATCTTTGCTTCGATGGCGGCTTGGAACACAAAAAGCTTTCCAAAGAAGCCGGCGAATGGCGGAAAGCCGAGCAGCGATAGCATGAAGCAGGCAAAGGCGAGCGCCAGAAGCGGTTGATGTTGGCGCAGGCCAGCAAGATCTTCAATCCGGTCCGTTGGGCCGCTTTCCGTGCGCATGGCGAGGATACACGCAAAGGCGCCAACGGTCGTCACCATATAAACCGCCATGTAAAACGTGGTGGCTGCGATCGCTTCAGAGGTGCCGACGGCAAGGCCGATGAGCGCATAGCCCACATGGCCGATGGAAGAATAGGCCATCAATCGCTTGATGCTGGTTTGCGGAATGGCCGCAAAAGCGCCGAGGATCATGGACAAGATAGACAGCGCGAAAATGATCTGCGTCCATTGGGCTTCAAGGGCTGGCAATGCGTCCATAATCACGCGGATCAGCAGCGCCATGGACGCGATCTTTGGCGCGCCTGCGAAAAAGGCGGTCACAGGCGTGGGCGCTCCCTCATACACATCGGGTGTCCACATGTGGAAGGGGACGGCGGAGACTTTAAAGGCTAGCCCTGCAAGCAAGAACACCAGGCCGAAGACCAGCCCAACACTGGGGAGCTGTCCGCCCAGGAGCGTCGGGAGTTGTTCGGATAGAACCGCAAAAGATGTGGTTCCGGAGAAGCCGTAGATGAGCGAAGAGCCAAACAGCATCATCCCAGATGCGACCGCGCCGAGAACAAAATACTTCAGCCCCGCTTCCGTGGATAAACGGCTGTCGCGGTCCAGCGCTGCAAGGACATACAGGCTTAAGCTCTGGAGTTCTAAGCCGATGTAAAGCGTGAGCAGTGAGCCAGCGGAGACCATGATGCACATGCCCGTCGTCGCCAGCAGCATGAGGAGCGGGACTTCAAAGCGGTCCAGCCCTTGGCGCATCAGGAATGGCCGCATGAGCAACAGCGCAGCAAAGGAGCCAATGAGCACAAGCGCTTTCATGAAGGTCGTAAAAGCGTCAGTGACGAACAGGCCTGAGAAAGCCGTGGCTTCCCCTTCGACGACAAACAGCAGAGCAGCCAGAGCGGCGATAAAGACCACGCCAACAAAGGTTGTGACCCGTCCAAAGGCACCTGCTGGGCTCTTGCCCATCACGCCGAGCACAATGGTGAGTAAGACGCCGAGGGCGAGGAGGAGCTCAGGCCACGCAGCAGCCCAATTATCAATGGGGCCAATCATCGTGATGCTGCCTTTTTCATGGGATCGCTGTCAGCCAATGATGCATCGTCGCCGCGTTCCATCTGAGTAATCAAAGTCTCGACTGGTACTTCGAGAAAATCGAGGAAAGGTTTGGGATAAACCCCCATCCACATCACCAGCGCGATCATCGGTGCAAACAGCGCCCATTCGCGCGGTGAGAGATCGAGCATGGCTTTCAGGTCATCTTTCTCAAGAGTTCCAAACACCACGTTCTTATACAGCCGCCAGAGCATGTATCCGGCGCCTAAAATGAGGCCGAGAGCGGCGCCAAAAGCGACCCATGACCCGGACTCATAAGCCCCAACCAAGACCAGGAATTCGCCAACGAAGCCGCTCGTGCCCGGCAGGCCGACAGATGCCATGGTGAAGATCATGAAGACCAAGGCGT
>JBCBZX010000321.1:0-3529 GCA_039815105.1 Pseudomonadota bacterium | reverse complement strand
AGCAAAATCGCCCGTGCGAAAGATTGTCGGTGTGAGCTGCAACCTCGCCACATTCGCTCGGGATGCGCGCATTTTGATCGATGGCGGTTTCCGACTTCAAAAAGTCGCACCCGTAGACCAGTTTCTCTGGACGCCCCATATTGAGTTGGTCGCATTTTTCAGCCGGTAGGAAAATCACATGACCGATATGGCCGATGCCACTAAAGAGGTCGCCACTGAGGCCAACAACAGGGCAACCAACGCGAAAGACGCGCAGAGCGCCGTGAAACCCAACAGGGCGCGCCCCAACTTGGCAACACTTGCCCGCCGCGTAAATTACACGGCCAGCCAGGCCGCCCGCGTGGCTTGGTATTCTGGCCAGAGCTTCGCCACCCGGCGCGCGGCAGCCCGGATCGCAAAGCAAACCAATATCGAGCCGCCAAAGGTGGAACGACCGGCAGGTGGCATTCCAAATGAACGCCAATTGCTGACAGAAGTGCGCAAACTCTTCGCCGCCGATTTGGCGAACGTAGAGGCGGGCCTTTACCCGGCGCCCACCAGCCGTCAGTCCCCCGCAGATATGTTGACCGATGCGAGGAAGTTCTTTGCCGATTTGCCGGCGCAGCAAATGCGCCGGCTGGAGGGGGACCATCAGCAACCCTTCACCGAAGAGAACCGCCAGAAGCTACCCCGCTATTACCTTCAGAATTTCCACTTTCAGAATGACGGATGGCTCAGCGAAGAATCTGCCGAAGTCTATGACACCCAGGTGGAGGTTTTGTTCTACGGTGCGGCAGCATGCATGCGCCGTCAGGGTCTGGTGCCTCTGGCCCACGAAATGCGTGGCCGCGACCAGCGCAAGGTGCGCTATGCGGACATCGCCACGGGTCCGGGCAGTTTTATCGATGATGTGAAATCGGCTTATCCCAGATTGCCCGCTTTAGCGGTCGATCTTTCCGAGCCCTATCTCAACCATGCCAAACGCCGCCTTGCGGGCAGAGCAAAGGTGCAGCCGCTGGTGGCCATGGCGGAGCAATTGCCCTTCGCAGATGCAAGCCTGGACATCGCATCCACCGTTTTTTTGTTCCATGAGTTGCCCATGAAAGTGCGCCGCCAGGTGATTGCCGAGTTCGCCCGAGTGGTGAAGCCCGGCGGCTTGGTGGTCTTTGTCGATAGCTTGCAGACAGGCGATGACGAAAATCTGGACGGGCTTCTGACCCTGTTCCCGCAAATGTTCCACGAGCCCTATTACAATAACTATCTGGCCGATGATGTCGACGGCGCCTTCGCCGAGGCTGGGCTGGAGCGCGAATATTTCGCCAGCGCCTTTGTCAGCCGTGTTGCCGCCTATCGAAAGGCCGGGTAGCGGACGTCTCTAGCCAGCTGTCTTCGTATGCCCAAATCCGCCATCCCGGTCCTTGTTACCGGGATGATGGGCTATGAGCCGCCGCTCTACTTGCCCTTGCTCATAAACGCCATGAACGCCGCCTGCGCTTCGCCGCTTTGCAGCCGCTCACCGAACAATTTCGCTTCTTCATCCATACGGCCATAGAGTTCGGTGCGGTCTCCACGCACGAGGTCACGGCTAATCTTCAACGCCTCAGGTGGCTTGGCAGCCAAAGCCTCCGCCCGGTCGTTGGCACCAACCTCTGCATCTAACACGATCGCATTCACCAGCCCGGCGCGATGGGCGTCTTCTGTGGTGAATTTCTCACCGAGGCCGAGCAGGGCGAACGCATTCTGGTGCCCCATAATGCGCGGCGCCAACCAGCTTGATCCCGCCTCCGGCACAAGGCCCAAATCCACGAATGGCGTCTGAAACATCGACCGGCCGGTGGCGACCACAAGATCACAATGCATCAGCATGGTGGTGCCAACACCCACCGCCACACCATCAACACCAGCGATCAACGGCTTTGGAAAGCGAGCCAACGTATCGAGAAAGCGCAAGGTAGATTTCATACCTTCCGGCGAAGACGCAGCCTTGATGAAATCCGCAATGTCATTGCCCGCGCAGAACACGCCGTCGGAGCCAATGATCACTACGCAGCGCAGATCATCATCGTTAGAAGCCCTGTCCAAACCATCTGACAGCGCATCATACATGGCGCTGGTCAGAGCGTTCTTCTTGTCGGCGCGGTTCATGCGCAATGTCAGCACCCCGCCTTGGGTGCTTGTAAGAATATGGTCGGTCATAACAGGCCTCAGGCGCTCAGAAGGTCGGGGTCGAACTCGGCAAACTGGTCAGCCGTGCGGGTGACAATTTCTTCGAGTGCGCCTGTTTCCACCACGAGATTTTCAACGAAGAAACGCGCCACTGCGATGCGCGCCGCCTCAAAGGCAGCACCTTCCACCTGGGCGGCAATGAGAGAAGACTTCGCCAACAGTGAACCACCAGCCACCAGACTGAACAAATCCTGATAGGGCGTTGCGCTTGCCAAGGCCTTGTCTACCTCACCGGACGCCACTTGCTCGCGCATCCACGCAGTGGTGCGACGCAGGCTTTCGGCCGCATCATTAAGCACTTCAGCCATGCGCCCGAATGCCGGGTTGTTGGAGGCGCGCAGCGCATCGATATGGCCTTGATAATCTGCGATCAGCGCGTCCACCGCATGGCCTTCGGACAGTGGCAATTTGCGCATCACCAGGTCGATGGCCTGAATGCCGTTCGTGCCCTCATAAATTTGCGTAATCTTGGAATCGCGCAGATATTTGGCGGCCCCGGTCTCTTCCACAAAGCCCATGCCGCCGTGGACCTGAATACCAATGGAGGCCACGCGTTCTGCAGCATCAGTTGAGTAGCTTTTGGCCAGCGGGGTCAAAATGGCAGCGCGCTCCGCCCACATTTTCCGGTCCTCCGGCGTCTCGGCCAGCTTGGCCAAGTCCAGCGCCTGGGCGCAGCTATAGCAAATCGCACGACTGGCTGCCGTGAGCCCCTTCATGGTCATGAGGTTGCGCTGCACATCGGGGTGTCGGTCAATGGCCGTCATGCCCTGGGCCTTCTCCGCGCCGGTGGCGTAGCCCTGCTTGCGCTCTGCGGCATACGCCAGGGCGTTCTGGGTTGCGGCCTCAGCAATGCCAACGCCCTGCACGCCCACCATGAGACGCGCATTATTCATCATCGTGAACATGCAATTGAGGCCGCGATTTTCTTCGCCAACCAGCCAACCAATGGCACCCTTGTCACCGTCCGGTTCGGCAAAGCCATCACCATAAATCATGGTGCATGTCGGCGAGGCGTGGATGCCGAGCTTGTGCTCGATGCCGTTGCAGAACACATCGTTGCGTGCGCCCAGCGACCCGTCTTCATTGACCAAAAACTTCGGCACCACGAAGAGCGAAATTCCGCGTGTGCCAGCAGGCGCATCGGGCAGGCGTGCGAGAACAAGATGGACGATATTGTCCGTCATATCGTGCTCGCCATAAGTGATGTAAATCTTCTGGCCAGAAATGCGGTATGTGCCGTCACCTTGAGGAACCGCCTTGGTTTTCATGCCGCTCAGGTCCGAGCCGGACTGCGGCTCGGTGAGGTTCATGGAGCCGGTCCATT
>JBCBZX010000456.1:0-1710 GCA_039815105.1 Pseudomonadota bacterium | reverse complement strand
GTTAAAAGTGAACTATCACTTGGTTACACCCGACCGCCAAATCACCTTCACCGAAGAACTTTGGGATGGAGAACAAATCCTGACAGTTGCGTTGATCACCTTCGACTTGAAGCCCATCGGCGAAGGCGAGACGGCGCTGACTTTGACCGATCAAGTCACCTCCTTTGTTGGAGCTGGCCCTGTTGATGGTCATCGAGAAGGCTACAGCCAAGCGCTCACAAACCTGCAGCAGCATTTGACCAGCCCCAAAGGCGAACATTCGCATTAATTGTCGCGTTCGTCACTTGGGGTCCAGAGCGGTCATTGGACCGAGCTTTGAGAGGAATTTGCGAGGTGTTGCTACGCTGAGTTCGGGCTCTGCCGTCGATTGCAGATGCGTTGGCCAAGGACCCCGCACAACTAAAGCCGATCCTCTGCAACCATCGCTACTCCGCCGCCACTGGATAGGGTCCGAACGGCTCCTCGCGGCGGCTGTTGTTGCTTCCACTGCTGTCGTTATTGTCTTGGGAGATGGAACGTTTGGCTGCCCGGTCGTCCCCCTCACCTGCATGACCTTTCTCGGCGCCTTTGAAGGTAAAGAACAGCCGCGACTGCGCTATGAAAAAGGCCGGAACGGCGAGGATGATGATCACCGTTCCAAACAGCACACCAAAGCCAATGGACACAGCCAACGGAATGAGAAACTGCGCTTGCAAGCTTGTCTCAATGATGAGCGGGAAGATGCCAAGGAACGTCGTCAGTGATGTGAGCAGGATCGGACGGAACCTATCCTTCGTGCCTTCGATGACCGCTGAGCGCGTGTCCAACCCGTCTGCCAACTTCTCATTGTACAGATCAATCATCACCAGCGAATTATTGATGACCACACCGGCTAGGCCGATGATGCCGAAAATGGACAGAAGACCTAGCGAAACGCCAATAATATAGTGGCCCAGAATTGCCCCGATGAGGCCCAGCGGTATGGCGATCATAACGACCACCGGCTGCACGTATGACTTAAAAATGAGAGCCAGCAGCGCAAAGATAACGAACAGAGCAATGGCCGTTGCCGTGCCCAGCGCAGCGCCGGTTTCCGCCTGAGTGCGCTGCTCGCCACCGAAATCGATGATCAAACCATCGTAGCGCTCGTTCAGCTCGGGCAGCAGTTCCTCGCGCAGGATAGCGTTCACCTCCTGTGCGGTGGCGGCAGCCGTGTCCACATCCGCCGTGACGGTGGTGATGGTACGTCCGTTGCGGCGCAGGATTTCGGTCGGCGCGGTGCTTTCCTCGATTCGCGCCAGTGCAGACAGCGGCACCAATGTACCCTGCGACGTGCGAATGTCGGTTTGCAGGAGATCGGACAGATCTTCGCGGTCTTCGTCGACATAGCGCACGTTGATCTTCAGATCATCGCTGCCGCGCTGCACGCGGGTGGCCTCGATGCCGAAAAAACCGCTGCGAACCTGCTGTGCGAGATCACTGACAGTCACCCCATAAAGGCGCGCCTCTGGACGCAGTGCCAGCGTGTACTCAGGGCGGCCGGCGGACTTATCGTCCTGAATGCCGAACACGCCGGGGATGGCGCGGAGCTTTGCACGAATATCGGCCACCACGGGCTGTGCGTCGGCACCGTCCGGCATGGACAATTCGAGCGACACGGCCTTGCCAGCGTCGACCAGCGAGGAGGTCACGGTTAAGGAGTTGAGACCAGCGATGTCGCCGATGCGGTCG
>JBCBZX010000059.1:0-12189 GCA_039815105.1 Pseudomonadota bacterium | reverse complement strand
TCTGGTGTCCGGCACATGGACCTACACGCTGGACCAGTCGGCGACCCAGAGCCTTGATGCCGGTGACAGCGTCACCGACACGATCACCTACACGGCGTCCGATGGCACCACCCAGGTCGTGACGGTGACCATCACGGGGTCTGAGGATGCTGCAATTATCTCTGGAACAGCCTCCGCAGCTGCCATTGAGGACGATGCGGGGTCGATCAACGGTTCCAGTCAGCTGGCTTTGGCCGGAACCTTGTCGGCGATTGATGCTGATGCGGGGGAAAGCGGGTTTGTGGCTGGTGTGGGGGTGCATGCGAGTACTGTGGTGAAGGGCGTGCCGACCGGTCAGCTTGGCAATTTCTCCATCAATGGAGCGGGGGCGTGGACATGGACCTTGGCCAACGGAACCGATGGTACGGCGTCCGATGTGCAGGACCTGGCCGCCGGTGAAACACTTGTCGAGACCTATACGGTCACCACCTTGGGAGGCGATACGCAGGCCGTCACGCTCACCATCACGGGCACAAATGATGTGCCTGTTATTTCTGTGCAGGGTGGAGACTCAGCCTCAGGCGCGGTTGGCGAAACCGCCAACGCATTTGCTGGCGGCGCTGGTGCAACAGATGGAACGGGTCTTGCGGCATCCGGAACCCTGACGCTGACGGATATTGATGTTTCAAACACGGCATCGGTTGCGGTGACCAATGTTGTCGTCAATGGCGCTCTTTCCACAGCCGATGCTGGTGATCAGGCCGCAATTGGCAATGCGACCCTTGCTGCGATGATGGGCCTGCCGTCCGGCAGTTTGCTGACCTCTGCCACCCAGACAAGCACTTTCAGCTGGAGTTTCAATTCGGGCGCGGAAGCATTTGACCATCTCTCGGCAGGCAAAACATTGGTGCTCGACTACACGATAGAGGGCACCTCCAGCGACGGGGCTTCCGACACGCAGCTGGTCCGTGTCACAATTACCGGCAGCAATGACGGCGCGCTCATTTCCGGCACCGCCACTGCGGCGCTGACCGAAGACGATGCCGGTGCCACCGTCGGGGCCAACCTTGTGACCGGTGGCACCTTGACGGTGAGCGATTTGGACACGGGCGAAGCGGTGTTCCAGGGCGCAACCCTGGCGGGCTCAAATGTTGGGCTCGGGGGACAATTTGTGATCCAGTCAAACGGGCAATGGAGTTACCAGGTCCCCGCCACCAGCGGGCCGCTTCAGGCGCTCGCCGCCGGACAAACGATAACCGACACCGCAAGTGTTGCGACGGCGGATGGGACAACACAAACCCTGACAATTGTGCTCACTGGCGTGGATGATGCAGCGATCATCGGCGGCACATCCACGGCCGGGGTCACTGATGGCAATCCCGGCGACATTTCGGGTGGCCTGCTGACGGCGGGGGGTACACTGACCATAATTGATCCTGATAATGGACAGGCAGGCTTCGTGCCGCAGGCCATTTCCACGGGCAATAACCCAGCTCTGGGTGGCAGTTTGGTGATTGATGGAACCGGTAATTGGACTTGGACTGCGCCCGATGGCCAAGCCGTTGTGAAAGCGCTCTCCATTGGAGAGACTATTTCGGAAACCTTCACCGTAACGTCAGTTGGTGGCGACACCCATCCGGTGACGATTACCATCACCGGCGCAAATGACGATCCTGTGTTTTCCATCGAGCCCGGCGACAATGCGGCTGGTGCGATGACTGAGGGCGGCTTCGGTGTGCCTCTGTCCAGCGCTGGCCAAGTGACGCTGACCGACGTTGACGTATCTGACAGTCTTGATGTCGGCGTGGCGCTTACAGGCGTGTCAGGGAATGCGGGGCCACTTAGCAATGCGGAATTGTTGGCCATGTTTACAGCTGGCGGAACCGATGTGGTGTCCGCAGGCAGCACGTCATCCAGTGTCCCTTGGTCATTTGACAGTTCCGGGGCCGCAAGCCCTGCCAAGATCGGTTTCGACCATCTTGGTGCGGGTGAGATACTCACCCTAACCTACACACTGACCGCCACCGACGGTCAGGGCCAAACGGCGATACAGCCCATCACGATCACCATCACCGGAACGGATGACGCGCCAGTTGTAAGCGGAGATGTAAGTGGAGCGGTGCGCGAGGATATGGGTGCCGTGGGCAATCTCATCAGCGCTGCCGGCACCCTCACCATCACCGATGCCGATATCGGCCAGGGGCAATTTCAGGCTGCAACCATAACCGCCGCCCATGGCAGCTTCACGATCGACACGGCTGGCAATTGGACCTATAGCGCCGACACCACGCAGAGCGCCATCGCTGCCTTGGCTGAAGGTGAGACCATCACTGACAGTGCAAATGTACTGGCCGTTGATGGCATGCCACAATTGCTGACGGTTACCATCACCGGATCAAATGATCAGCCACAAATATCCAACGGGTCCGGCGATGCCGATGGCGCTTCGCTGGCCGAACTGGCGGCGCATACGGGCGATACACCCGCTGGAACCTTGCAGGCATCGGGAACGCTGACCGTCTTGGATGTTGACCTGACCGACAATGTGTCGGTGACGGTACAGCCGCCAGTGTCCGTGACCGGAGCCACGGGGTCGATATCGGCAGCTGACTTGGCTGCAATGTTGACGGTGAACCCATCGGTGATCGGTCCGGCTGCTACGTCTGGAACGCTCAATTGGAGCTTTGACAGCGACCTGTCTGGGTCCAGTGGCATTGCCCACGCATTTGACCATTTGCCAGATGGGGACACGCTTACTCTGGTCTATACGGTTGTGGTTTCCGACGATTCCAGCGCAACTGCCGGAGCGAATGCAGGTGCCACCGAGGGCACGTCCGACAGCCATCAGATCACCATCACCATAACCGGCACGAATGATTTGCCCATCGTGATTGGCGATCTCACCGGCACTGCAAATGCGACCGCCAATTCCACTGCGCCGCTGACCACCTCGGGTAATGCGATCATAACCGATCCTGACGGCGGCCAAGGCGTGTTCACAGGCGCAAGCGTCACGGGGACTTATGGCACACTGACCATTCAACCCGCTGGCAATTGGAGCTTTAGCGCTGCCGGCAACCAGGCTGCTATTCAGGGACTGCTTGCCGGGCAAACTGTCACAGACACATTCACCGTGACTGGCACCGATGGCACCCCTGCGACGATCACAATCACTTTGGGTGGCGCCGACGATGTTGCCGTCGTGACGGGTGACACCACCGGAGCGATGACAGAAGACGCCGGGGTGGTCGGTGGCCAAATTACGGCGTCGGGTGGCTTGCAGGCAGTTGATCTTGATGTGGGCCAGAGCGGCTTCATCGCCGCCACCCATTCCGGCGCCTACGGGTCGCTTCAGCTGGATGTGGCGGGCAATTGGACCTATAGCGCCACCAATGATGCGCCGGTCATCCAGCAATTGGCGGCCGGACAGACCATAACCGACATCATCACCGTTCAAACAATCGGTGGTGATGAAGTTGCTGTCGCCATCACGATCACCGGTGTGAACGACGCGCCTTCCATCGTCGCGCAACTGCCTGATCTGGTTTTTGCTGACGGTGACAGCCCTGCCGTTTCCATGGCTGGACGGTTTGTCGATGTCGATCAGGGTGCCGATATGATTACCTATTCGGCGGCGGGCCTTCCCCCAGGCTTGGCCATAGATCCTGCCACCGGGAACATCTCCGGTCAGTTACCTGCCAACGCGTCCGATCTTGGCCCATACACCGTTACCATCACTGCTGCAGATGAGTTCGGCGCAATGGTGGATATGACCGTCAATATCAATGTGACCAATCCTGCACCGATTGAAGTCTTCGCCCTTCAGGATGAAGCCGTCATGGCGAACACATCGCTTAATTTGGATGTCGGCCAAGCCTTTTCGGATGGTGGCAATGATAGCGATGTGCTCAGCTTCACCGCCACGGGCCTGCCCACCGGTCTTGCGCTTGATCCGGCCACCGGGATGGTGAGCGGCATTATTGACCACCGCGCAAATGAAGGTGGGCCGTCCGGTGATGGCCGGTGGGTTGTCACCATCCGCGCGGTTGATGCGTCTGGCGCGATGGTTGAATCAACACTGGTTTTCCAAGTGTTTGACGGGCCACCGCCTCCGGGAATGCAAACACCGTTGCCATCACATGGCGCTGGTTCCTCGTCCGCCGGCAATGGTCCGGGTGGCGCGTCTGGCGGTGGATCGGGCATATCAAGCAATTTGGTTATAAACGGTGCAACCAACGAACTGTCTGACCTGGGTGGAACAGACGACTTAAGGACTGAACGCTTGGTCATTCTAGATGCAGTTGACAAGCTTGATGGCCTTGGGAACGCCACCGGTGACCTGAGCGTTGGAGTGCCAATCGCGGATGAGATTGCCGATGAGAATCGCCGTATCGAGCGAGAAGCGCAGGCTCGTGAAGCGCTTGATGGCGGCAGGCAGAATGAGTGGCAAACACGGTCATTTGCCGGGTCTGTCCTTCGCATGGATGTTGGCCATTCGGCAGATGCAAACCAAACCTCTGCCTCGCCCAACCCAGAGATTGGGCGCTCCGAAACGGCGGGCACACTGCGCGATGAACTGCGGGTAGAAACGCTTCTCACCGACAAAACGGTGATTGTGGAAATGCGGGCGGAACTGAACCAAAGCCGCTCCGCATCGGTCGAAAGTTACCGCGCAGTCCAGCCCGATGGTCGGCCATTGCCCGACTGGATTCGGATGACGCCAAGCGGCTTGATGATCGTCGAGCGGCCGGCAGCACTTGAGGTTTTGGAGGTCAAGATTGTCGCAACCCTCACAAATGGTGAAACCATTGAACGCACCGTTACCATTGAGGTGAATACAGGCGAAGTTGCGATGCAGGATAGTGATGAACCAGCAAGTCCGGCGTCAGCCCTTTTCTCAGACCAGTTGCGCGGCACTGATGATGGTTCGGACCAGCGCGATCAGAACGCGCGATTGGCCGAAGCCCTGGCAAAACTACAATCCGGCCCATAACAGTTGAAAACTGGCACTATGGTTAAGCCAGCGTTGGCAAGGATGCTTAATGCTGGGTTAACTACGCACTGATTACTCTGCCTCAGTTTGGCTGAAGGAGGGTCTCTGCGCGTGCGTTTGCTGTGGGCTATATGTCTGATTATGTTGCTGGTTTCCGGCTGCACAGTCACGCCCAAAGCTGTCGGGGATGGCGAGCAACGGCGATTCGCTTCTGCTCTGAAAACGCGTGCATATGGGTCTCAGCTACCTCCCCAAAAGCCATTGACACTTTACGACGCCATGGCGCGGGCTCTGAAGTACAATCTAGATCTGCAAATTGAGCTGATGGAAGAGAGCCTGGCAGCGCGGGAATTTGATGTCGCGCGCGCCGAAATGTTGCCCAGCTTGGTGGCAAATGCGGCATGGCGCGGGCGCAACAATTACGCAGGTGGAACATCGATCAGCGTTCCCTCTGGAACGCCCACCGGCGGCAACCCAACCGCCAGCAGTTTTCGCAATCAACTGACGGCAGATCTGGCCCTTAGCTGGGACATTCTGGATTTTGGTGTGAGCTACATTCAAGCGCAGCAGACCGGCGACGCCCGCCTGATCGCCGACGAGCGCAAGCGCAAGGTTGCCAACCGTCTGATGGAGGATGTCCGAACGGCATATTGGCGCGCGGTCAGTGCAGAACATCTGGTTTCTGGCCTCAGGTCACTGGCCCGGAAAACCGAAGTGGCGCTGCAACAGGCCAGAGAGCTTGAAACAAGCGGCCAGGCGTCGCCTTTGGCCGCGCTCACATTTCAGCGTGAGTTGATCGACATAAAGTCTGAGATTGAAAATCTGGAAGACAGCATCTCAGTCGCCAAGACGCAGCTCGCAGCTTTGATGAACCTACCACCGCAGACCAGGTTCAAACTCAACCACAGTCGTCAGAAGGCTTCGAGCTTGAAGATCAACAAGTCAGCTGATGAACTTATTGAGCTTGCCTTGGCCAACCGGTCGGAGCTTCGGGAAGTTGCCTACGAGCTCCGTTCCAACCGCCGTGAACTCGACAAAGCGTTTCTGGAAGTGCTCCCGAGTGCCCGCGCATTCATTGGCGCAAATCTCGATGCCAACACGCTTTTGTTCAACAATGCATGGGTGCCGTTTGGTGCAACCGTATCCGCCAATCTGATGAATGTTTTCAAGCTTCCGGCTCGCAAAAATCGCATCAAGGCACAAGAGGCGTTGCTGGATCGCCGGGCCCTGGCGCTGGCCGTTGCCATCGTGACCCAGGTTCATGTGTCTCGCGCTCGCTTTGGTCACGCCAAAAAGCGCTTTACCACCAGTCAGCAGCGTGTGGGGGTGCAGGTCAAAATTCGCAAGCAGGTTCGGTCTGCGGTGGAGGCGGGTACCGCCAGCGATCAAAGCCTTATTCGCGAGGAGATGAACACGCTCGTGGCGCGTGCCAAGCGCGATATCGCCTATTCGGACATGCAGAACACTTTCGCCAACATCTACGCATCTGTGGGTGTCGATCCGTTCAAAGCTGGTATTGATCGAAGCCGGAGCCTCGACGAGATCTCTGACGACTTGCAGGCCTTCTGGCGCATGCGAGGCGATTTTGGCGCGTTGAAAGCGAAGCCAATACGCAAACAGCCCAACGCCACAAAGCGGCAAAGCGCCCAAACCATCAACGCCCCTGTCAGTAGACTTAAGACCAGCCCCGCAGGGTTACAAATGCAACCATTTATTGTTCGAGCGCCTAAGTCAGAACCGCAACGTATCAGCCGGAGCCAGACAGTTGGCGGTCCACAAATCGCCAATGTGCCGGTACCCAGACAGCGCCCGGCCACGCTGCCTCAAGCGGTCCCTGTGGCTCGCACCGTGCCGGCGGCTCGAAAAGTGCAGGCGGCTGGGCGAACAAGCACTGCGCAAACAAGCGCCCAACAAACAATGACAGCACCAGTGCATATGTCCCCCAATTTGATTGCCGTTGGCTACGGCACAGCACCCGGCTTGGGAGCAAACTGAGCATGAAGGTCACCAGCACTTGGATAGGCGTGATGATGTTGTTTGCCGTGGTCAACGGGGCTTCATCGCAAAGCGTCGGCCTTTTGGGCGGAGACACCAGCGCCCGTGGTGTGGTGACGCCCATGTTCCGCGCCGAGATTGGGACCGAGATTGTCGCAGCTATTGAGACTATCCCGTTTCGGGAGGGTGAGCGTTTTACCAAAGGCGCCACACTGATGGGGTTTGCCTGCGGTAAATACGAAGCTGAGGGGCGGTCGGCGGAAGCGGTTTTAGAAGCACGGCGCGTGGAGCACAAATCCAAGAAGTTTCTGCGGGAACGCAAAGCCGTTGGTCAGCTAGAGGTTGATATCGCTGCTGCGCAACTGCGTGAAGCGCAGGCCAAGCGCGAGGCCATTCAGGTTCAGATTGATCAATGTGCCATCACGGCTCCCTTTGACGGTAGGGTCATTGAGGTTTTTCGGCAGGCCTATGAGTTCACCCGCGCCAATGAACCGCTTATGGCCATTGTCGATGACAAATCTCTTGAGATCGACCTCATTGTGCCGTCTGCATGGTTGCAATGGTTGAAGCCAGGAACGCCTTTTCGCTTCGTGGTGGACGAGACCGGCATCGAAACCGGTGCGTCCGTTACCAGAATTGGTGCGGAAGTGGATCCGGTGTCCCAAACCATCAAGGTTACGGGTTTATTTACCGCCATTCCCCAAAATACGCTTCCGGGTATGAGCGGGACGGCAACTTTCCAAAAGTAAAGCCTGCTCTGTCGTTGGGGTGATGCGCTGTGCGCACAGCCCAGAGTGGAGAGCGGATTGTGTCTGAAGTACCGCAAATGAAAGTGGCAGCTGCTGGTGCCATGGCAACGGCCCCAAATGCTCCGGTCCATAACGCACCGATCCAGAACACGTCTGGCCAGACAAAGGGGCCCATCGGCGTGTCAGACCCGGGGCAGGCGGGACTACAAGCACTTCTTGGCATTGAGGCTGAGGCGCGCTCAGCGCCAAGCCGTGCCGACCTTTTGCGCTCACTGTCCAATGCACCACGCCGCCTGTTGGGCTATCGCCAGTCCATGGTTCTCATGGCCGGCAGGGCCGGCCAGCTAAAGGTTGAAGCTGTCACCAGCCTTGCCTCGGTAGATCGAAGCTCGCCATTGATCCGATGGGTCGAAGGCCTTGCGAAACGCGCGGTAGAGGGAGCCTATGAGACGGCGGCCAGTTCTTTCCAATTGCCTGCATATTGCGACCCCCGTGACCCGGACACCAAGACATTTCCCTTCCAGCATTTCTTGATGGTTCCGATCACAGATGCACGCCCCGGCGGCCCGCAGGTTCGCATCGGTCTGTGGTTGTGTGCCCGCGAGCGCCCATGGGATGATGGGGAAGCGGCGGTGGCCGAGCGAATGGCGGCGACCTATGCCCACGCCCTGGGAGCCTTGCAGGGCGGCAGCTCGCCGCTTCGTGGCTCCTCGGGTAAAACGTCCCCAAAGGCCTGGTGGCTGATCAGGTCATTGGCATTCGTAGCTCTTGTTCTAGGGGCCTTCATGCCCGTGCCGCTATCAACCCTGGCCCCTGTTGAGGTTTCGGCAAGTGACGCCAAGATCGTTGCAGCGGGCATGGAGGGAATTGTCTCCGACGTGCTGGTCAATCCCGGTGATGAGGTTTCCAAAGGCGATGTGTTGCTGCGGTTGGATGAAGTCGATCTGGTGAATCGGCTTGACGTAGCGGAGCGTACAATCGAAGTGGCCGAAGCTAAATTGTGGCGCGCCAACCAAGCGGCATTCGGCAGCTCGGATGCAAAGCGCGAACTTGCGATCGCTCGCTCCGAGCTGCGTGTCGCACAAGCGGAACATAACGCTCTTGTGGCCGAACGCGAACGGGCCACCGTCCGCGCACCCGCAGCAGGTTTGGCTATTTTCAAGGACAAGCGTGATCTTGTGGGCAAACCGGTCGCCACCGGCGAAAAGCTGATGCAAGTTGCCAGCCCAATTGCCCCCGATTTCCGCATCGATCTGCCTGTTTCTGACGTCATGCTGCTCAAGATCGGCGCCCCCGTACGCGTGTTTCTGGATTCTGACCCCCTTCGTGCAATCGAGGCGACGCTCAGCCAGACGAGTTACCATGCACGGGCCACCGGGGAAGGGGTGTTGGCATATCGGCTTACCGCCACGCCAATCCACACAAGCGAGCAATTGCGGGTGGGCGCACGGGGGTCTGCTAAGCTGATCGGCGATGATGTGCCGCTATACTTCTATTTGTTGCGCCGACCCATTGCAGCCGTGCGCCAGTGGACCGGTTGGTAATTATCCATGAACGGCCCGCCACCCCTAAGCGAGATTGGTTTGCCATCGCTGCGTGAGGATCTGCAGATCCGGCGCGGAACCGATGGGACCCGCATGATTTTCGATGCCATGCAGAACCGCCACTTCCAGATTTCCGATGCGGGTTTTCAGCTTTTGCGGTTTTGGCATCTGGAGAACGGTCAGGCGCTGGCAGATGAGGTCCATGCCGAAAATGGCAGACAGCTTACATCAGATGAGCTGTCCGCCTTCATCCGCTTCCTCGGCTCGTCCATGTTGCTCCAGGAATTGTCGCCCGAACTCGTGGCGGCTCAGAAGCCCAAGGGCATAAAGCGCAGCCAAAAACTGTTCGGCCATTTGTTGATGGTCAAAATCCCGCTCATTCGTCCCGACAGGTTTTTGCGCGCCACTTGGCCAGCAGTGTCCGTGCTCTTCTCCAAACCGTTTGTTGCGCTCATGGTGCCGCTGACGCTGTTTGGCCTGTTTATGGTGTCGCGCCAATGGGATGTATTTGTAGCCACATTCCTGCACTTCCTATCGCCGCAGGGCGCGTTGATCTATGGCGCCGCTCTCGTAGTGCTGAAGGTACTCCACGAGCTGGGCCACGCTTATATGTGCACACGGTTTGGTGTCCGGGTGCCCGTTATCGGCGTCGCATTTATGATGTTCTTCCCGATCCTCTACACCGATACGTCCGACGCGTGGCGGTTGGGCGACCGCCGTAAGCGTCTGATGATTGATTGGGGCGGCATATTGGTGGAGCTGTCCATCGCCAGCCTTGCAACTCTTGCCTGGGTGTTCCTGCCGGAGGGGCCTTGGCGGTCGGCCGCCTTTGTCACAGCCACATCAAGCTGGATTATGAGTTTGCTGGTGAACCTGAACCCGCTCATGCGTTTTGATGGGTATTATATTCTGTCAGACATGCTGGGCGTGGAAAACATGCAGCAGCGCTCCTTCGCAATGGCGAAGTGGCGTTTGCGCGAACTGTTGTTCGGGCTTGGTGAAACAGCACCGGAAATCATGCCACGACCACTAAGGCGTGGGTTAATCGCCCTGGCCTACGGCACCTGGCTATACCGTCTCATCCTGTTCCTCGGCATCGCCTTGATCGTGTATGCGTTTTTTATCAAGGCCGTGGGTGTTGCGCTTTTCTTCGGCAATCTGTTTTTCCTCTTGGCTCTTCCCATCGCGACCGAGTTTGGTGAGTGGTGGGCAAGGCGACGCCAAATCCTGGGCTCGCCGCGCACCCTTATTTCAGCGGCTGGCTTCATTGCGCTCATCGCCATCTGTTTGGTTCCCTGGCGCGGACAGGTTGCATTTCCTGCGCTCATGGCGGCAGCAGATGAGGCCCGAATCTATGCCCCGCGTGCCGCCCGGTTGAGTGCCATGCGTGCCCATGAAGGTGAGTGGGTGGATGCCGGAGACATTCTTTTTGTCCTGCGCGATCCTTCCCGGGATATTGAACGGCGCAGGGCCGAAGAGGATGTTCGGATTCTGAGGCAGCGCATCAATAGAATGATTGCGGATCGAAAAGACAGATCGGACCGCCGCATTCTCGAAGAACAGCTTCGTGCTGCAATCGGGCGGATTGAAGGGTTTGACCGTGCCGGAGACCAATTGATCGTACGCGCGCCGATTGATGGCATTGTGCGGGATTTGGCACCCCACCTTAGTGTGCCTCAATGGGTTGGTGCGGATGAGCAGCTGGCCGTGATTGTTGCCCCGGGTGCGGGTGTGGTGCGCGGGCTGGTGGCCGAAGCTGATCTTGTTCGGCTTGCCGCCGGTGATGTTGCGCAATTTGTGCCTGACGACGCGGCGCGACCGTCCGTCAGTCTGACCGTCTCTTCTGTGGCGCAAGTTGGGGTGTCGGCGGTTGAGGAGCCCTATTTCGCCTCGACCCTTGGTGGCCCGGTGGCTGTGCGTGAGGAAGAGGATGGAGCGTTGCGCCCGGTCAATGCGGCCTATGAAGTGCGCCTGGATATTGAAGCCGCGGGCAGTAATGGCGATGCGCCCGACTCTTTTGAACCCGGGACACCCACGCATGTCCAACGTGGCGTTGTTGTGGCCCACGGCGAAGCGCGCAGTTTTTACGAAGCCGGTCGCGCGCACATATTGAAAGTTCTGGTCCGCGAAAGCGGCTTCTAGGGTCTCAGTTGCCGAAATCGTTTCCTCGATGAGTGGTGCAGTCTAAAGGTGCGTAATGAGCCTTTTTTCTCCGCCTCAATTTTTCGCCGATCAACAGGCATCGGATTATTATCCCCGCACCGTGCCGCCGCTGCCACCCCAACCGCCATTGACCGGTGAAGTGACCGCAGACTTATGTGTGGTCGGTGGGGGCTTTGCCGGGCTGAGTGCAGCATTGCATGGGGCGCAATGCGGGCTGGATGTCCGGCTCTTGGAGGCCGCGACCCTGGGGGCTGGCGCATCTGGGCGCAATGGCGGTCAGGTAGGGTCCGGCCAGCGGCTCGAGGCCCCCGATCTCAAAGCCAGGTTCGGTCTGGAGATGGCCAAAAGCCTCTGGCGCATTGGGGAGAGCGCAAAGCATTTGGTGTTTGATCTGATCGAAGAATACGGCATCGCATGCAATCTCAAATCAGGTATCGTCTACCCCGTCCATAAAAAGCCAATGGCCGCTGATCTGCCCCACTTCGTAGATCAGATGCAGGCCGAGTTTGGTTACAGTTCGTTTCTACATCTCAGTGCGGATGAATTGACCCAAGAGCTCAATGCAACCGGCTACCACGGCGCTGTGCTCGATGTGGGTGCGGGCCATCTCAACCCGCTTGCCTATCTGCACGGCCTGGCCCGCTCAGCCATTGATTTGGGGGCCACTTGCCATGAAGACAGTCGCGTGACCGGCTGGCAGGCGGTCGGGGGGCAATATGTCGTACAGACTGGAGGGGGTGAGGTGAGGTGCAAACATGCACTCTTT
>JBCBZX010000290.1:0-3972 GCA_039815105.1 Pseudomonadota bacterium | reverse complement strand
GACAATTGGTCCTCAGGGTAGAACCAATGGCCGACGGGCATCTCCGCCTCCAACCATTTGGCGAAGTCATCGCAGCCCGATCCCTTGAGCGCCGACAACATGAAAGTTGCTTCAAACTCTACCTTCTCGTTGATCTCGGCAGACAGCGCCAACAGTTTCTCAGCTGGCACCGTGTCGACCTTGTTGAGCAGCAGGACGATGCGGCCTTTGAAGCCTGCCAATTGCTCTACGATCCGTTCGGCGTCCCCCGTCAAACCACGCCCGACGTCAATCAGCAAAGCCACGACGTCAGCCTCCCGTGCACCGCCCCAAGCGCTGGTCACCATGGCACGGTCCAGGCGTCGCCTCGGCTTGAAGATACCCGGCGTGTCCAGGAACACCACCTGCGAGCGCCCGCTCGTCAAGATGCCACGAATGATGCTACGCGTTGTTTGCACCTTATGGGTAACAATGGAGACCTTCGCGCCGACAAGCCGATTGAGCAATGTCGACTTGCCCGCATTAGGCGCTCCAATCAGCGCCACAAAGCCCGACCGCATGGGCGCCTGATTATCTGAAGCGATATCTAAGATTTCGTCGTTCATCTTGTTGTCCATACGCCGTGGAGGATCAACGTCTGTTCTGCCGCGTCCTGTTCTGCCGCCCTTTTAGAGCGCCCTTTGCCCGTCGCGCCCTGAAACTTGGTCACACCCTTATCGCTCACCGGCTCCAGCTGAACCTGAACTTCAAAGCGTGGGTCATGGTCCGGGCCAGACCGGTCCAGCACTGTGTAGAGTGGTGAATTTTGGCGCATCGCGTGGGCCCATTCCTGCAGCGCCGTCTTCGGGTCTCGGCGTGCCGCTGTGCTGTGGGTCACACGTTTACCCCAGTGGCGCTCAACAAATTTAGCAGCGTCTGCAAGGCCGCCGTCGAGATAAATCACCGCAAGCAGAGATTCCACCACATCGGCCCGCACGCTGGCCATGCGCTTGCCGGTGATTTGCCGCACATCAGCACCAGTGCGGATAAATTTGTGCAAGCCGATCTCATCGGCAACTTCAGCGCAGGTCTCTCCATTCACGAGCGCACTCAAGCGGCGGTTCAACTCGCCCTCGCTTGCATCGGGGAACCGACGCCACAACAATTCTGAAACGATGAGACCCAGCACACGGTCGCCGACGAACTCCAGACGCTCATAATGCCCCGTTTCATCACTCATATGCCGCGCGGAGCTGTGGGTGAATGCCCGGGTCAGCAGATCATGGTCACTGAATGTATGGTCTATCAGCGCCTCCAATTCGGCAGCCCAGGCAGACCTTTTGTTCACGGCTAATACCTCACAAGCCGTCAAAGAAGCGCGAAATGCGCAACGAACCGGGCCATCGCCAAATCTGCCATGGCCGCGCCCCATCGCCGATGGAGAAGAAAATGACCTCAGCCCGCCCGATAAAATTCTCCAGCGGCACAAAGCCAACCTGCGCGGTGCGGCTGTCCGCTGAGTTATCGCGATTGTCGCCCATCATGAAATAGTGTCCCTCGGGCACAGTGACCTCGGCAAAATTGTCGGTGTCGGCCAGCGATGTGAGATCCAGCGTTGAGTAGGATACGCCGTTCGGCAACGTTTCAACATAAACATCTGCCGTGCGCCCTGGTGGCACCCCAAGGCCTGCGACCCGGGCATCGAACTTACCTGCGGCGCGCCGTTCAACGGCTTCGCCATTGATGAACAGGACACCGTCACGAACCGCTATGCGGTCTCCCGGCAATCCGACAACGCGCTTCACATAGTCCAGATTGGCATTGGTCGGCAGTCGAAAAACCGCCACATCACCCCGCTTTGGTGTGCCTGCCCAAACACGGCCTTCAAACAGGTCGGGCGCGAATGGGAATGAGTATTTTGAATAGCCGTAAGAAAACTTGGAGACAAAAATATAGTCTCCCACCAACAGCGTCTGGATCATGGAGCCGGAGGGGATACTGAAAGGCTGATAGAGGAATGTTCGCACCACGACTGCCAGCAATAAGGCCTGCAGAACGATTTTGACGGTTTCCCAAAGTCCACCGTCCTGTGTCTCAGCTTTGCTCACGCGCTCGCTCATTCTTTTCTTCCAATTGCAATGACGGGATTGGTGTTCAATTTCGTCCCTGAAGCTATTCGGTGGGTCTAGACCGCGCCGACAAACCGCGCAACGGGGCATCTGGCAACATGAGCTTGTGACGTAAAGTCAGGCAACAATGCGGCAGATGGTTGGCCAGCCAGTTCTGCAGGTCCACCGACCACCTGGCTCATCACTCCACATCCCACTACTCAGCGGCAATGGCGGCGGCGCGCTCCAGCAATTTCTCGCGGCGCTTGGCCTGCACAACGGCTGCAAACTTCCGGATGGCAATATAAAAAACAATGGCAACCAGCAGCCCCAGGGGCGTGCCGCCGGCGATCATGGGTTTGACGATCGGTTCCCAGATGCCGTGAAGCACGCTGGAAATGCGGTCATAATCATAGCCGTCCTCGATTGCCTTCAGCAATTGATGTTCGGCGCCCTTTGCCGGTTTAAAGGTCTCACTTCGACCCAATAAAAGATTCCCCAAGCCAACACTCGCCGCCCAGATAAAGGGGAATGTCACGGGGTTGCCGACAATCGTACCCAACGCACTGGCAAGCATCGAAACACCGAACAACCATGCAAATGCGCAGGCCAACGCAACATGCGCGCCCAGCCACGGCGTAAAGGATACAAACACCCCGAAAGCGAAGCCCAGTGCGATTTCATGGGGGGATGCAGCGATGCGGCAGGTTCTCTTGCGAATATAGGCCATGGAGCGCGACCATGAGCGTCGGGGCCATGCGGCAACCCGCAGTGCCTCGCGCCAATCCGGTTTTTTGCGCCTCGCAAACAGCATGCAGCTAGCGTCCCATAAGGGTGTGAACATCCCATGACCCGCATAACGCGCAACAAAGCAGATCAGTTCAGTGGTTAGCTATCAGTTAGCCCGTGAGGGCGAGTTGGCAAACCCCCAACAGATCAAATTGACCTGTCCGTACCAGTTTGAGAGCCCAAAACTAAAGGTTTCGACTGCCAGGTTTGATGGCAGGGATCGCAGCCAGTTCGGCGGGCAGCTCATCAGGCGCATAAGACGGTACTTTGTGCTGGGCCAGGGCAACCAGCGGTACACCCACATCTGCTTCACCACCAGATCGATCAATCAGGCATGCAGCGGCCTTCACATCTGCACCAATCCTGGTCATCGCCTCCACCGTTTCTCGGATGGATAGACCAGTGGTTACAATATCTTCCACGATCACAATCCGAGCGCCAACCTCGATTTCGAACCGACGCAGACGAAACTCACCATCCTCACGCTCCACCCAGACATTTGGCACGCCCAAATGACGGGACGTCTCATATGCCGGGATAATGCCGCCCACCGCCGGGCCAACCACATAGTCAATTTCTGCACCAAGCTGCGCGCGTATGGCCGATGCCAAAGAGGTGCAGAGCCGCTCCGTTGCCACTGGATCCATGAACACACGTGCCTTTTGCAAAAACACCGGCGAACGGCGGCCAGAAGTCAGTATGAAGTGCCCCTCCAAAATCGCTCCAGCCTCGCGAAAGACATCCAGCACATCATTTGTCGTCATCTTGGCCATGCGATCGAACCCCTATTCCATTCTTCGCGAGACTTGGCGTACCAGAGGGTTGCTGCGCAAGTCGTTCATGACGATGTTCAGTGTCTTCAAGTCAGAGACTTCCAAATTGATCGTCATGCGGACGCTTTTGGTCTCGCTTCCTGCAGCATCAAGAGGCTCAAGCGCCAAATCGACAATATTTCCGCCGTGCTCGGCGACAATCTCAGCAATACGGGCGAGGGAACCGGGGACGTTTGAGGCATCGACTGGAGCCGCCATGTCATCAACTGGTTGGCTGGAAATAACCCACAGAAGATTTCTTACTTAAAAGATTCCGGGCAGAATTTTCGACCGGGATGTCCGAT
>JBCBZX010000057.1:0-12445 GCA_039815105.1 Pseudomonadota bacterium | reverse complement strand
GTGACACCCGACATGCACCGGATCCACCATTCATCGGAACAGCCGGAAACGGACTCAAACTACGGGTTTAACCTGGCAGTTTGGGACCGTTTGTTTGCAACTTACACGCAGGACCCCATGCGGGGACATGACGATATTGAGATCGGCCTCAAGGAATATCAGGACCAACGCCCCACGCGCCTCCCTTGGAGCCTGTCGTTGCCTTTTCGGACCTGACGGCAGCGCGCTAAAATGGGCTTATGGGGAAGTGCCTGAGATAGATTTCCTGAAACGCCTTTTTGCGCCGCATTTCATACAAAGCATAGCGGACGATTTGTGCCGATGTTCGATCATCAGCGCGGGTGGCGACCGTCAGACCTGCGCCAAAGTAGCGATCTGAAAAATAGGGCCCGCTGGCAAACCGACAGCAATTGGCAGCTCCACCGGCGGCGAACCAGTTAGCCGTCAGCGTTGCATCGTCAAACATCGTATCCACTATCGCGCTGGTGAGGGCCAGATGCATCGTCGGCCGGTCGGTCACGGGAACGGGTGTAAGCGCTGGAAAGAAGGCCTTGAGATAGGCCGCATGGGCGGACCCTTCGATGACTGCGACACGGGTGCCCGGCGCCAGATCCAAAGGATCATTCATCGTAACGGCTGCATCCCTGCGCTTTGCAAACCGTCCGGCAAACCGAAAAAACGCAGCGCTGGCAACTGTCTCTGCACCGCAAAAACGACCGGGTACTTGTCCGGCGATCACGGCTTCTCCGCGGCCCTGCAGCAGGGCCTCTTCCAGTTCCTCAAACGGCATGGCTTCTATCTGGCACCGCGCACCCAACGACAGGGCATCACAAATGCCCCGGGCCAGATCAACATGAAAGCCCGTCAAGCGTCCGTTCTGATCTACATAGTTGAACGGTGGAAAATCCGTCGAAGTGAGAAAGCGAAATCGAGTAACACCTCGTACGTCGGGAACAGGCACATCTGTGCGCGGCCCCAGAAAGTCAGGAAATGGTGTCGAACTGTCACGCGCAACTCGGCTGGACTCTGCGTTCTCTTGTGCACTAACGTTATAGCAGAATAACAAAACCAGGGGTGCAACGACCAAAAGCACTGGCAAAAGAGCTGCCAAAAGTGCGGGGTCGCTTGAAGGTTTTTTCGGTTGGGTTTGCAAATGTGCCGCCATTTCACTTGCGTTGCGCAATCAATTTGGCTTTTGCACCACAGGGGGCTTTTGAGCAATGCGCGAGACGCGTGGAGAGGCCGGTCCGCAATCCGTAACGGCTGACCCGCTTGCATTTTTGTCGGCGGCAGAGCCCACACGCGTTCCCCGACAATCCATGCCTGCTGGCTCAAATACCCTTGGGTCTGAAGCTTCCATAGACCTTCCTGCCGAGCTGGCAATTTTACAAGACGCAGGTGTTGAGCGTGCCAGGCTGGAGGGTGTTCTGGCACTGGCAAGGCGACATCAAATGCAACCTGCAGTGGTTGCCATCAGGTCCGGCGTCATCTCCCACCAATCCTATCTGGCGGCAATTGCTGCAAGTGTCGGGGCGCATGTGGTCAGCGACCGCGCTTTGCAAGCCTTGAAACCAGAGCCAACCGATGACGCGGCAAGACAGACAAGACTGAATGCACCCGTGCTGGCCACGCGTATCTTGTCGCCCAACTTACCCGCCAGTTTGCTGCTGGCGCCGGGGTCCTCCCAATTTGGCAAACTGGTCGTAGAGCTCATGAAAATGGGCCCGGACGTGGGGCGCATAATACTCGTCACGCCTGAAAGCCTGCGCCGCTGGTTGATCTGGCACCATGGGCGGTTTTTCGCCGATGAGGCTGAACATGCCTTCAAGAGGAAATGGCCGCTTAGATCCGCCAGCCAGATCCTCACTGCCACGCAGAGCGCGGTTTTCGTCGCCCTGTTCGTGGCTGCGGCTTGCGCGCTTTTTTTGTCCTACGGTGTCACGAGTTTTGCCCTGCACGCGCTGTGCACATTGTTCTTCACAAGTTGCGTTGGTTTCCGAATTGCAATCCTCGCCAGCGCTTTTCGCTCTAAGCCGGGTCTGGAGCCGGCCGCTAAGCCGACCCTTTCGCTGGACTGGCCTACTTGCGTGCCAGTCTACACTGTGCTGGTGGCTGTTCACGATGAAGCCAATCAGGCAGCTGATCTGGTGCGAGCCATGGCGAACTTGCGGTGGCCACAAGGGCGTCTTGAGGTGAAGTTCATCACCGAGGCCAACGATCAGGACACGGTTCAAGCCCTCCGCGCCGCCATGGCCGACAGTGCCCGTTCCGGTGAGATGGAAGTTTTGGTGGTGCCCCATTCGCAATTGCGAACCAAGCCCAGAGCGCTCAATTATGCACTGCCCATCACCAGCGGCGAATATGTGGTTTTGTACGATGCGGAGGACCGACCGGATCCTGATCAGCTGATGGAGGCGCATTCACGATTTCAGTCCGGCGATGCAAGTCTCGCCTGCCTGCAATCTCCCCTTGCCATCAGCAATGGCGGGCGGGGTTTCATTTCCATGATGTTTGCACTCGAGTATGCCGCGCTTTTCAAAGTTTTCCTGCCAGCGATGGCCAGAATGGGCCTGGCATTCCCATTGGGTGGCACCTCCAATCACTTCCGGCGTTCTGCCTTGGAGGAGGTGGGAGCGTGGGACCCGCACAATGTGACCGAGGATGCTGATTTAGGGCTGCGGTTGGCCCGCCATGGATATTACTCAAACGTATTGACCATGCCAACCTATGAAGAAGCTCCGGTGCATCTGAGAGTTTGGATCCGCCAGCGCACAAGGTGGTTGAAGGGGTGGGCCAAAACCTGGCTGATCCATATGAGGGAGCCTGCGCAATTCGTGCGACAAGCCGGAGGACGAACGGCTGCGGTATCCATGGTGTTGTTCGGCGGAACGCTTCTAGCCGCATTGCTGCATCCATGGATCTACATATTGTTGATATTGCTGGTCGTGCCTGACTCGCAGCTTTTTCAAGATGGCCAGCGATGGCTTTTGGCAATTGATATTGCGAACGTCGGCATCGCAATGTTGGTGCAATATACATTTGTCGTATTGGCTGTGCGTCGCGCGCCATGGGTCCAGCGCTCAGGCCATGGCATGCGCAGATGGTGGCCGATTGGCATGCCGCTCTATTGGCTGCTGGCCACATGGGCTGCCTGGCGCGCTCTAGGCCAATTGTTCACCGACCCACACGGTTGGGAGAAAACGCCCCACGGGCTTTAGCTTTGATGTAGCGGCGCTAGCCGTTGATCCCGGCTGCCACCGACAGCATGGACTGCAAAAGGGCCGGGCTAGGCTGGCCGGTCACAGGCAGGCCCATGCGGGTTTCGAAGTCCTGAATGGCGCTGCTGGTTTTTGGGCCGATCAAACCGTCAGCGGTACCGATGGCATAGCCCAGCGCCAGAAGTGCGCTTTGGGTATCACGGGCTATATTGCCGCTATCGATTGCTATGCCGCCTGTCGTCTCGCCGGAAATGCCAGCCGGGCTCAATGCTGCGCCATTGCTTGCTGTGGCACCGGGTGAGTCTGCTGACCACTCCACGGGAATGTTGACGGTGTTGGCGTCTTCAATCAATGGTTTGGCCTGCCATGCCTGGGCAGCAATGCGGGCCTTGTCCAAATCTTCGGGCAACATGGCATTGGCCACCTGATCGCGTTTCTCCGCCGCTTCAGTGTCTCCGGCTCTGGCCGCGAGGGCGAACCATTTATAGCTTTCCGCCAGGTCAAGATCGACGCCCAGGCCGCGGCCATACATAATGCCCAGGTTGAACTGGCTGTCTCGCACGCCCAACTCCGCTGCATCGCGGAACAATTTGGTTGCTTCGGCAACTTTTTGGCCGCCTGCGGTCTCTTCCGTATGCAGGACCGCCAGATTGTGCATGGCGCGCGCGTTGCCTGCTTGCACCGCGCGTTCGTACCACATTATGGCGGCATCATAGTCCTGCTCTGTTCCCAGGCCTTTTTCCAAAAAGTTTGCCAGGCGGAACTGCGCAGGAGCCAAGCCTGCCTCGGCAGCCTTCTGATACCATTGAAAGGCCATCTGGCTGTCTTTGTCGACGACGCGCCCTTCTGTGTAGCGCAACGCCACCTCAAACATGGCGGCGGGATTGCCTTCGCTAGCCGCTTGGCGAAGTGAGGCGCTGCCAACATTATCCGCCAATTCCGGTGCTATGATTGGTGTCGCGCTGGTTTGTTGTGCTGCCTGTGCCGGCAATTGATCCCGCACCTGCGCCTGTGATTGCTGCGAAACGGGCGCGACATCGGAGGTTGCGGCTGGTTCAATAGGAATGACACGTGCGACCGCATCAGCAACCCCCTCGGCCCCTTCGCCGTTCGCGTCCGTGTCAAGGTTTTGCGCGGCATCGGCCACTTCGGCCATGGCCGCTGATGGCTCGACCTGGGTCTTGGCAACTTCTGGTTCGCTGGACAAAATTCCCGTGATGGCGGGAGCAAATTTAAATGCAGCAAGGGCGAGCAGCATTGCGGCAGATGCTAGTATGATCGGGCGGCGCACCCGGCTTGCGCCGGTTTTGCCCTCCGCCTTCTGGCCAGCGCGTTTTGCCTTCTTAGACTTTCGGGTCGGCTTGTCGCCAGCTAGAACGGCAGGTGCGTCCGTGGGCGCAGCTTCATCGGCGGCGGCACGCGCGGCACGGCGGGCTGCTGCAATAAAGTCCATGCCATCATTGGCGTTTCCGGTGCCCACGCCCGGCGGCAGTGGTGCCGCTTCCGATTGGGCACCAAATTGCGGCATCTGACCAGGCTCAAGGGGCGTGTCGGTGCCAGCGGGCAAATCGCTTTCCAGCCCTGGCGCGTCAACGGTTTTCAGGTCGTCAAATGAATCAAAGGGTGCGGCGCGAGGCATCGCTGGCGGCTGTGTTTCGCCGAATGCATTGAGCAGCGCGTTGCTTTCCGCCGCTTCCGCAACAGCCATTTCACGAGCAGGGGCGGCGGCGTGAGCGGGTGTGCTGGTGGCGGCCGGTTGGCCACCAAGTTCAAGTTGTTCCAGCCGTTCCACTATTTTTTCCAGCGTGATGTGAACCGCATCGAACGTTTGACGTGTGCCATCGCTGGTTTCTGCCGCTGTGACGTGCAGTCGGTCCAAATCTTCAGCCAGCTTGAGCAGCAGTTCGCTGTTGTCGTTTCCGGTGGCTTGGTTGCTTGCGACCTCGTGGGCAGCCTGCCTTGCAGCGTCCAACAAGGATGCCTGCTGACTGCTCAGGCGCTCTTCCAATGCGTCAAAGCGCGCCGCCATGGCGGTGTCTGCGCCGCCGATGGCCAAGGCGGGAGCCATGGCTTCGGTAACCGATTGGGCGTGTTGATTGGTTTCGTTCAAAAGCGCAGAGATGTTTGCAATCTGGCTTTCAAGTTGCGCCAAACGTGCCGGGTCGGCGGGCTGTGGAGCGGCACTGTTCTCCAGCTGGCTGGCAAGTTCTGAAATCTGACGCTCAAGGCGATTGCCGGTCAGGTCATCAAACGGGCCGGCTTCGGGCATGGTATCAAGCTTTTGATGCATTTCCCGCACCGAGGCTTCCAAGCTTGAAATATCCTGGGATGCGAACCCATCAATCTGAGCAGCCATACGTTGCATTTGGCTTTCGATTGCCGAGAAATCAGGCTCAATGGGGCGCGTTGCAACTCTGTCGAGCCCCTGATTGATCGAATCGAGACGCTGTTCGAGCGTCGGCAACATGTTGCGCGGCGAGGCATCGTCAATTTTGCTTTGCAGCGCGCTAACCTGGGTCAGAATGGTCTCAAGCGCATCTGATTGGGTGGGCGCATCGGACACCTGGTCCAGCCGCGCTGACAAATCGTCAAGGCGCTGCGCAATGAGGTCAACCTGGTGGCGTTGGGCCGGTTCATATGCGGCAAGGCCATCCAGACGTTGCCCTATGGCGTCCATGGCCTCCAGCAATGGCTGACCATCACTCGAAGGGCTTGATTGTACTTGGCCCGCCAAATTGGCTATGCGCTGCTCAAGCCGCTGCAAAACCACTGCCTGCTCATCCGGCATCGCGTGGGAATTGGCATCGAGGCGGGCGATGCTGTCGGCCATTTGCGACAGGCGACCCTCAAGGGCACTCAACATATTGCTGTCTATTTCAGCGCGACTGCCCAGCACTTTTTCAAGCGAAGAACCCAAGCCATCTATGCGCGCTTCCACGTTGGACAAATGCCGCGTGGAGGGCAGGCTTTCAACGGCCACTTGGGTGGCATCAACTTGCTGGATCAGGCGTGCCAAAGCCTGCCGGGCTGCATCATCTTTGGTCGCCGCCGTGTTGCGGTCCACCCGTTGCGCCAAATCGGCGTAGGTCGCGGAGAGCTGGCGCATACTGTCTTCGCGGGCAGATGTGGCCACGATTGCACGCATTTCCGCCAACTCGTCGCGCAACAGGGCGATATCGCTTTTGGCGGCTGGGGGATGCGCGTTGAAAGTGTCCATGGACCGGGTGAGCTTGTTCCATTGATCTTGCCTTTGTGGTCCGCCATGGCTGGCAACCATGTTCCGGATCTGTGCAAGTTCACCTCGCAGCGCGGACAGTTCGCCATCAATTTTTGGCGCCATGTTGTTGGCTGAAGAGGTTTTCAGGTCACCGCGCAATTGCGCAAGCTCCTGTTTGATCTGTTCGCGAAGAGCCGACACGTTGGCCTCATGATCTGAGCGATGGGGAAAGCGACCAGTTTGGCCGCGTTGAGATGCAATTGCGCCGCCCGGTATCGCGTGGGGCCTGGGCGCTGCGTGGGACGAAGCGCGGGGCCCGCTGGACAGCGCCTGCTGCCGTGCGCGAATTTCAGCGGAGGCGTTTGCCAGCTCCAGCGGGTCTGATGTAAAGCCAGAGGCGGGATGTTGTGCCGATGGGCCAGCTAGAAACGACCGGAAATTGCCGCCCATATCGCCGCCCAGACCATTACCCGCCTGTTCGGCGTCGTTCGCATCGCGACCCATCTGGAAACGGTTCATCATCCTTGGCACCGTGATATCCGGTTAAACTGTACGCAAAACACGGGCTCACGCCCGGACAAGCCAAACCGCACAAAGCTGATTCAGCACTGCAACTCTTGGTTCACTATGGTTAATCGCCAGTTAAGAGGCTCCTAACCGCCTTCGACTAGGTAAGCCTGATCGGCAACAATTTCCGTTACGGGAGATTTGGATTTGTGAGTGTTTCGGCTGATTTTTGTCGGAATTCAGTCGAAGGTTACCGTTACGGAGCAAGTTTAGGTTGAAATTGCCCGCAAACGGCGAATATGACGTTCTTATAAATGTTATAAACAAACGGGAGATGCGCAGGATCTCTCCCGACCATGAACGGCGAAGACCTTTATGATGAAAACGATCGACACAGTGGATAGCGCCACCGGCGCTGCAAACGAAGACGAACAACAGGCCCTTTCTGCAACGCGCGGCGTGCGGCGCGACCGGGACCCTGAGTTTCCTTATCGCATCGGCGATCTTGCCCGCGAATTCGATGTGACGCTCCGCACGCTTCGCTTCTACGAAGATAAGCGTCTGCTGCGCCCTAAGCGTCTGGGCACAACAAGATTGTATTCAGCTCTCGACCGCGAGCGTTTGCAACTGATTTTGAAAGGCAAGAAGGTTGGGTTCGCTTTGTCCGAAATCCGGCGCCTGTTGTCGCTCTACGATTTTGACTCAAACCGCTTCATAGATGCCGATGCGGCGCAGGCCATGTTCAAGACCCAACAAACCGAGATGCTGCGCCAACAAAAGGAAGTGGATCTCGCATTGCAGACGCTTGCAAGCACCGTGGCGGAATTTGAGTCCAACGCCTCCACTCTGAACTAGCCTCGCAACATCACATGGGTTGAGCGGCGGGCCTTTGGTCCGCCGTTTTGCGTTTTGACCTAAGGTAAAGCAGGCGTGGGGGTCATCCGCTGGCGGCCAAGCGTCAGATGGTTAGATGGCCCGTGCAAGTAGAAGGCCAGTAGAAGGCCAGTAAATGGCAGCCGACCAAACTGTGTATCGGCATTATTCATGCGACCATCCATCCCGCCCGCCAGTTTGGCGCAGCAAACCCAAACCCAAACAACTCGCGCTGCCCCATAATTGACCTTTACGTGCACGTCAAAATATGGTTTTCTCATTTCAAAGGTGAAGACAGCCCATCATCCTTTCCCGTGAGAAGGGTGCTTGGCTGTGCCGCTCAAGCTTTGGCTGTGGTATTGCATAGCAAGCAATAGAGCGGTTTGGGTTGGGAGGCCCGTGCCCGGTGCCGTGACTGACGGCGGGCAATATGGACCTCTGTGCCCATCGCGCCGCAGTTTCATATCGGCAGCCACTGGCTGCTTTGCCGGAGGAAGTTCATGCCGACATATCGCGCCCCTGTAAAAGACACGCTTTTCGTTCTCAACGATGTGCTGGGTTTCCAGCGCTACAACAATCTACCTGGCTTTGAAGAAGCGACGCCCGACATGGTGGAGGCCATTCTGGGCGAGGGCGCGCGATTGACCGAAGAAGTGTTTCAACCTCTCAACCTTTCTGGTGACCAGGAAGGTTGCACCCGACATGAAGATGGGTCGGTGACCACGCCCAAAGGGTTCGATGCCGCCTACAAGCAATATATTGAAGGCGGTTGGAACGGTCTGTCGGCTGACCCTGAATATGGCGGCCAGGGCTTGCCCCACACAATCAATGCCGTGATGCAGGAATATATGTGCTCCTCCAATATGGCTTTTGCCATGTATCCGGGCCTCACCCAGGGCGCCATCGCTGCGCTGTCCGAGCACGGCTCGCCCGAGCAAAAGCAAAAATTTCTGCCCAAGATGATCGACGGCACATGGACGGGCACCATGAATTTGACCGAGCCCCATTGCGGCACGGATCTCGGCATGATCCGCACAAAGGCTGTGCCAAATGGCGATGGCGGCTACAAAATCACCGGCCAGAAGATTTTCATTTCCGCCGGTGAGCACGATCTATCGGAGAACATTATCCACCTGGTGCTGGCTCGTATGGAAGGTGCGCCCGAAGGCATCAAAGGCATCTCGCTGTTTGTGGTGCCCAAGTTTGCGATCAATGATGATGGTACTCTCGGCGCCGCCAATGGCGTGAGTTGCGGCTCGATTGAAGAAAAGATGGGCATCCATGGCAACGCCACCTGCGTGATGAACTATGACGATGCCGTGGGCTACCTCGTGGGTGAGGAGCATAAGGGCATGCGCGCCATGTTCGTGATGATGAACGAAGCGCGTCTTGGTGTTGGCATTCAGGGTCTTGGCGTCTCGGAAGTCGCTTACCAGAATGCCGTGGATTACGCCAAAGAGCGTGTGCAGGGCCGTGCGCTGACCGGTGCCAAGGAGCCTGAGAAAAAGGCCGACCCAATCCTCGTGCACCCGGACGTGCGCCGTGTGCTTCTGACCATAAAAAGCTTCAACGAGGCCGCCCGCGCCCTGGTGCTGTGGAGCGCTTTGAAATCAGACGTCTCTCACCGCTCGGCTGATGAGAAGGAACAGCAGGAGGCCGATGATCTCCTCTCGCTTCTCACTCCGGTCATCAAAGGTGTGCTCACTGATAAGGGATTTGAGAACGCCGTCATGGCCCAGCAAATGTATGGCGGTCACGGCTATGTGGCCGAATGGGGCATGGAGCAGTTCGTCCGTGATGCCCGCATCGCCATGATCTATGAAGGCGCCAACGGCATTCAGGCCCTGGACCTTGTGGGCCGCAAGCTGGCGAAAGATGGTGGCCGCGCCCTGCAGGCCTTCTTCGCCGAGGTGAATGGCTTCTGCAAAGAGAACAAAGACCGCGAAGACATTGGCGATATGGTTCGTGTTGTCATGGCCGGATCGAACGATTTGCAGGCGGCCACCATGTGGCTCATGCAAAACGCCATGGCCAACCCGGACAATGCGGGCGCAGGTTCTGTAGACTATATGCACATGATGGGCTTGGTGGCGCTGGGCTATATGTGGCTGCGGATGGCCGACACGGCATCGCAAAGCCTCAAAGCTGGTGCCAATGGCAAGACGGACTTTATGAACAATAAGCTCATGACGGCCAAGTTTTTCATGGAACGCACGATGCCAGAAACCGGCGCGCACCTAAAGCGCATCCAGTCTGGTGCAGACACCATGATGCAGATGCCCGCAGAGGCGTTTTGAGCCGATCGCTAAATCGTCATCCTCGGGCTTGACCCGAGGATCCACTTTCGACCTCGGAGCTGTAGGTAGACCCTCGGGTCAGGCCCGAGGGTGACGAACTAAAATAGGGGTTCAGTGCCCCAACGGGAGAAACCCATGCCTGAAGCATTTATCTACGACCATGTTCGCACCCCGCGGGGCCGTGGCAAGAAGGACGGCTCGCTGCACGAAGTGCCGACGCCGCGTCTTGGCGCGCATGTTTTGAAAGAACTGCGCGACCGCAACGGCATCGACACCAAAAAGGTCGATGACATCATATTTGGCTGCGTTGACCCTGTGGGCGAAGCGGGCGGCGACATTGCCAAGGCGTCGGCCTTCGAAGCTGGCTATGATTTCTCCGCCCCAGGCATGCAGATCAACCGCTTCTGCGCCTCTGGCTTGGACGCCGTGAATTTCGGTGCCTCCACGGTGGCGCAGGGCGCGAACGACCTGGTCATCGCAGGCGGCGTGGAAAGCATGTCCAGGGTCGGTATGGGCATGTCCGGTGGCTCATGGTACATGGATCCTTCGGTCAACATCCCGGCCTATTTCATGCCCCAGGGTGTGAGTGCCGATCTGATTGCCACCAAATATGGCTTCTCCCGCGATGACGTGGATGCTTACGCCGTCGAGAGCCAGAAGCGCTCTGCTGAAAGCTGGGAAAAAGGCCATTTCGACAAGTCCGTCGTGGCCGTAGATGATCAGAACGGCATCGTAATCTTGGGCAAAGACGAGCACATGCGGCCTGGCACCGACATGCAGAATCTGGCTGGTCTGAACGCCTCTTTCGGCATGATAGGCGAGATGGGCGGTTTCAACGCCGTCGGCATCGCGCGCCACCCGGAAGTCGAAGCTGTGAACCATGTCCACCATGCCGGCAACTCGTCGGGCATTGTTGATGGTGCGGCCGGCGTTCTGATTGGGTCGCGCCGTGGCGGCAAGATCATCGGCCAGGCCCCGCGCGCCAAGATCAAAGCGTTTGCCAATATCGGTTCCGATCCTGCTCTCATGCTCACGGGCCCGGTGGACGTAACCGAGAAACTGCTCAAGCGCGCCAAGATGACCCTTGAGGACATCGACCTGTTCGAACTCAATGAAGCCTTTGCAGCAGTGGTGCTGCGCTACATGCAGGCCTTCGAGATCCCGCACGACAAGATCAACGTCGCTGGCGGTGCCATCGCCATGGGCCACCCACTCGGTGCGACGGGCGCAATGATCCTCGGTACAGTGCTGGATGAGCTGGAACGCCGTGATCTCAACACGGCGCTCGTCACCCTGTGCATCGGGGCAGGCATGGGCACCGCAACGATCATCGAGCGGGTCTGAGGGGACGTAGGTGAAGCGCCTGCTCACATTCGCCACTGGCTTGATATCGGCTTTCGCCCTGTCGGCTTGCGGTGGATTGAGCGGTCGCGTCGGGCTTGCCTCGTGCACGGCCTCTGAGCGTGGAGAGTGTCCCGAGATCAATGACCGTACATTGTTCATCCGAGATACTTCGCTTCTCACCTATTACGATCCAGACGGCACCTTCTACCGGCTGGGCAGCACCGAAATCATCAAAGGGCAGTGGCAAGTGGACGAAACTGGAACCCAGCTCACGACCCATTTGTTCGCTGCCGGGAAGTTCGGGCCCCAGCCCCTCAACGATTACATGAACCGCGGCACGTCCTTGCAGGGCGATCCCGGTCTTCTGTCCGAAAACAGTCGCGGCTTTTTCATCCCGCGCTTCACCGAGCAGCCGCTCGACGAAATCATATCACAAGTGCGCGCGCGATAGCGCTGGCGCAACAGGGAGGACCAACACATGGCCTACAACAATTTCACCCTTGAAACCGACAGCGACGGCATCGCCCTCATCACTTGGGACATGGCCGACAAAAGCATGAACGTCTTCACCATGGAAGTGATGGACGAGCTCGACGCCATCGTGGATCAGGTTGCTGGCGACGAGGCTATCAAAGGTGCTGTCATCACATCCGGCAAGAGCACCTTCTCCGGCGGCGCGGATATCACCATGCTCAACGGCATGTATGAGCGTTTCGACGCCGCACACGCCCAGGATGAGAAGGCGGCCGTTCAGGAACTGTTCGACAATGCAGGTAAGCTGAGCTGGATTTTCCGCAAGCTGGAAACCTGCGGCAAACCCTTTGTATCCGCGATCAACGGCACGTGCATGGGCGGCGCAACCGAACTCTCGTTGGCCTGCCACGCCCGCCTCGGCACAGACGCTGAGGGCTGGAAAATGGCACTGCCGGAAGTGAAGATTGGCATCTTCCCCGGCGCAGGCGGCACGGTACGCGTGCCCCGCTTGGTGC
>JBCBZX010000247.1:0-4541 GCA_039815105.1 Pseudomonadota bacterium | reverse complement strand
GACGCAGCTCGGCCGCGACTCGGCGAGTTCAATTCCCAGGATCTTTCCAACACGGCGTGGCCACCAGGATGACGTTGGCGATCACGGCCGCGGCGCCCCAGTCCAGCCGGGCGACGATCACCGGCAGGATCGCGAAGCCGCCGACGACGGCCCCATGATGGGCGAGGACGAGCGCGAATCGAGGGTTGTGGGCGGGGCCGCAATACGCGATTTGGAATTGGAGGCCCGCCCTGGTGATGATGCTTGGAACATCGCGCAGTTCCAGGCCACGATACCGGGTCGAACCCAGATACGCGCGTCCGGCGCGCTAAAGACAGACAGTGATTTCGGTTTCAACGGCTCCTTGGTTGTCGCCTCAAACCAACCCTCAGGGCTGGCCGCCATGTTCTCCCCAGAGATCGACCCGGCCATCCGCAAGCTCGCCCGCGCTGGTATTGCCGCTGAGGTTGAACTGACCCCCGAAACCCAGAGCTTCCAGAACATGGAGCTGGACCTTGACGGTGAGCTATTGACCGGATCGCTTGTGAACAGTTTTCCCCAGACCGGCTCCGCAATTCGGACATTGCTGGTGGAGTTGTATGGCGATGTGCTTGATCTGGATGCCACAAGAGCCTTGATCGCTTTGGCGGACGTCAATGGCACCGCTGATGGTGCCCAGCGCATGGAGGCGAAGCTCGATCTGAAAGGACTCGAGTTCGGGTCGATTGCCACGGGCCCGGTCATCGCTGATCTGGCAGTCACGCAAGACGAGGGTGCCCAGGCCGTCGAAATTGAGGATTTTCAGGTTCAGTCCGTCGCGGGGGTGAACATGTCTGCTAGCGGAAAGTTGGGCGGTGAGGGCGGTTACGATCTTGCGGTGAAGGTGGACGGGGACAGTTTGGCGACGGCCTTGTCATTGCTTGCCACACGGTATGAAGGCGTACGCCCCCTGATGAGCCATCTTCTCGAGCGCCCTGGCCTGACGGAAAATACCGACATTGCTGTGAAATTGGTGAGCCGCGAAGGCCGACTTGATCTGTCAAGCGAGGGCACCGTTGGGGGGACAACAGGGACCGTCAGCTTTGTTGGCCCGGCTGATTTGACCAAGACCGACATACGAGACGCCGATCTGACTCTTTCAGCGCGTTTGACCCAACCGAATCCAGCGCGTCTGTTTGCACAATTTGCCGTGCCCACCATTGGGCTTGCGTTTGAAGACACGTTTCGGGCCGACCTGGACCTGAACGGTCGACTGGGATCGACCATGACAGGCCGTGCGGTACTGCGCACCAATGATGATCGTGTGCTTGCGGAGGGGCCGATTGCCCTACCTGGTGATTATGACCCTGAGAAGCGCTTTGTCTCGCAACTGCGCGCAGATCAGATGGTCACAGCCTCTGTGGGCGACGTTGGCCGATGGGCCACCATGTTTGGGCGGGTTTTGCCCAACCAGATAGAGGGGCTACCTGCCAGTGCCCAGGCGCGCCTGTTGCTTTCGGGCAGCGGCGCGGAATTCCGCGATGCCAAAGGCGTGTTTGATGGCAATAGCTGGGCCGGCGATTTGATGTTGCGTACCGACGCCCGGCGGCCTGAATTGTCCGGCGACTTGACCGTCGAAACGCTGAGTTTCGATGCTGTGGCCCAATGGGTTCTGGGACAAGGCGTCACCGCGCAGAGTTTCGTGGCTCGCGACTTGGAGCCTTTTGGACCGAACACGCTTGCGGGGCTGGATGCGGATTTGCGGTTGGTTGCCGGCACCGTTACCACTGGCCTCGGTCAATCGCTGGAAAATGTTCGAACACGGTTCAAGCTGGATGATGGTTCGGTTTCGTTTGACAATGGTGAGGGGACACTGGCCGGTGCGAAGGTCGCGGGATCGCTTGCGCTCTCCCCTGGCCCCGATGCGAGTGCCATCGAGGTTCGGGGCACCGTGGCGCAGGTCGATGTAAATGACATTGCCCCCTGGGCCAGTGCCCTTGATGGCAAAGCTGAGGTCAGTTTTGACCTTCAGGGCACGGGGGCCACGCCGGCGGACATCGTGCGGCAATTGACCGGTGGAGGCACCGTGTCCGCAACTGAACTGCGCATAAACGGTTTGAGTGCAAACCTGCTCGGCAGCGTCTTGCGGAGCGCGGATGCGCGGGAAGAGCCTTACGGTCAGGAAGAGCTCAACACTGTGCTTGAGCAACGATTGGGCAACGGTTCTTTTTACGTTCCTCAGGTCGCGCTGCCGTTTTCAGTAGCTGGTGGTCAGTTGCGGGCAAATGCCCTCCGGCTTGTTGGTGATGGAGCGACCTTATCGCTGAATGCAGAGATGGATCTGGTGGCAGGGCAGGTGGACCTTGATGGCAGCCTTGAGTTTGACCAGGGTGCTGAGAGGATTGCTGGTGCGCAGGCGGAAATTAACGTGGCGTTCCAGGGGCCAATCGTGGCACCAGTGCGCCAGATCAATGGTAGCGGATTGGCCAGTTATTTGACACTCCGGTCCTTTGAACGGGAGCAGCGACGCGTTGAGCTTTTGCAAGCACGCATCCTCGAGCGGCAAAGATTGCGGCGCGAAGTGAGATATTATGAAGTCGCTAAATTGCGCGATGAAGATGCTCAGGCCCGTGAGGCGGAAGCTGCCGCCGCAGCGCGGGCAGATCGTCTGGCTCGGGAGGCCGCGCGAGCAGCCGAGCGTGCGAGGCCCGAACCAACGCCTCAGTCGGCACCACAGACGGAAAGCCTCGATCTGCCACCGCTGGAGTTGGAAACCCTTCCTGGGCTTGATCTCACGAACGCCTTGCCTCGCTTAGATGACGCGCCTGCCACGGATGCGGCTCCATCTCCCGGCGAACTGCCACCACTTGAGAGCTTTGACATTGAAAGCCTGCCTGGGTTGTTCACCGACAGCTCAATTCAGGCCCCGGCATTCGCTAACTAGCCTTCACTCACCTGTTTCGAAGGCGAGCGGGTTTTAAGTTCGTCACACAGTTCCGCATGACGGGTTTGCCACCACTCCAATACCGCCAGTCGAAGTGCGCTGGACAGATTTTGACTATCCAGCCGTTGCGCATCGATCTGGGTGACGAGGGCTGCAATCGACATGTTTCTGGACTTGGCCATCATCTTCAGCGATGTCCAAAATTCATCTTCCATGGAAACAGAAGTTGCATGTCCACGAATTGTAATTGAGTGATTCCGCATTGCAGTCTCAACTGTGCTCCACAGACTTTTGAGTGAATTACGGTCTCGTAACGAGGCCAGATCAGTCTTTGGAACTTGGTTCAAGCTTATGCGCTTCCAACCTGCGAGCTTCCAATTCGTTCCGCGCTTTGGCAGCTTTGATGTCAGGTTTGCGGATGGTCGTATTGCGCCTGTTGGCATCCGCAGCCTCTTCCTTTTGCGCTTTGGCGCGGCGCTTTCTGGCACGACGAAGATTGATGATCTCAGCCATGGGCGGCGTCAGGGTTTCTTACGGAATGCATCCAAAGACACGACATCCGCACCACCTTCGTCGCTCTCATTCTGGTCGCTATTGTCGGTGCTTTCAGACGGGCCATCTTCCGATGCGGCTGGCTGGGGCAGGCCGGCAGGCTTTGTGTTCTTCAACGGATGTACGGTATTGGCGGCGTCGTCATCGCTTTCGATTTCCGCTTCGACCGGTTCAACACCCTCGCGCTCCACGTCGAACTCAAGTCCAAACTGCACGCAGGGATCAAAGAAGCCCTTTATCGCTGCATAGGGCACGATGAGGCGCTCGGGAATGTCGGAAAAAGACAGACCAACTTCAAACCCACTTTCGCTGACTTTCAGATCCCAAAACTGATGTTGCAGCACAATTGTCATCTCTTCGGGATATTGCTCCAACATGCGCGGCGACAGGCGCACCCCTGGAAAGCGTGTGTCGAACGAGATGAAAAAGTGATGCTCGCCCGGCAGTCCGGTTTGCACAACTTCCATCAGCACTTTGCGGACAACGCCGCGCAGCGCCTCTTGGGTCAGAATATCGTAGCGAATGTGGTCTTCTGACATGAATTTTGCCTTAGCTGCTTGTGCGCCGACATGTTGGCCGAGTCGCGCGCCGATCTCCACCATAGCGACCGAGGTGCTCAATGGAAGGGTCGGGCATGCCGCAAGCGAAGCAATTTGGTGGGAAAAAGTGAAGGCTTCTGTTGCCAGGTGCCTCCGAACCCCGCCCTACGGAGCGATCCGAAGGGGCTTAGTTTGAAGCTGTCGCGCTGCCGTTAGGCGGCGAGACGTGCTTCCGCATAGTTGTCATTTGCAACTAGAGATATGGCCCGATAACGGCGGTACCATTCCGAGCGAAAACACAGTCTTTACACCCTCGTCGATCCTATTTCGCCCCCGCCGAAGCGCACCGTGGTTGTGCGGTGCGTTTGGGTGGAGGCGCCGGGTACCGCCCCCGGGTCCGAATGGTTTATTGCACTGGCCATTTATCGCCATAGAGCAAAGCTCGGCTGTAACATATGCATGTGGGGCGTTCACATCAAGTTGGCACCCTTGGCAAAATGTGGGCCAAAAGTGCGGGTCTAACACCACGAAGTCGTAAAGTCGGGGGT
>JBCBZX010000304.1:0-3807 GCA_039815105.1 Pseudomonadota bacterium | reverse complement strand
GCGAAGAAGCCGTATTTCTCGGTCAGTGCCGCCGCACCGGCGCCATCGATGGGGACCAATTTCATGTCTGCTGCCGAGGCCAGCTCGACCAGCGCGCCGGTGGGATATCCCGCGACGATGAACAGCGCATCCACCTTGCCATTGCGCAGCGCTTCAGTGGCAGCGGCGCCTTTGAGGTTTTCTTCGGTGATGTCATCGAAGGAAAGGCCTGCCGCTTCCATGATCAGGCCCGCGTCCACATAGGTGCCGGAGCCTGGCTCATCGACAGAGACGCGTTTACCCGCAAGATCGGCCACGGAATTAATGCCATTGCCTTCGAGCGTGACCAGATGAATGTGCTCGTCATAGAGAGCCGCGATCGAGCGCAGGTCTGAGGCCGGCTCTTTGCCTTCCATCGTGCCAGTACCGGTGTAAGCCCAGTAAGCCACGTCGGACTGAGCGAAGCCGGAATTGCGAAGGCCGGAGATAATCGCGTTCACATTGTCCACGGAACCGCGCGAAGAAACAGCTGATGCAATTAGACCTTCAACGCCGCAGGAGCCGCCTTCGCCACACTCGCGTGAGCCCGGCGGCTTGGAAATGGCGTTGGCGATCACGCCGCCGACCGGATAATAGGTAAAGGCTGTGCCGCCCGTACCGATGGTGAAGAATTTAATGTCCTGCGCGACCACGGAGGTGGCGAGCGCGAGACCGGCGACAGCTGCAACTGCAACCGTTTTCAGTGCCTTGATCATAGGAATCTCCCTTAATTCTCGGCCTGTCTGAGCAGGCTGAAGACCTCACCATAGGGAAATTAGATGCGCTGGCTAGCTCCAAACTGATCATATGGCTCAGATCCTGTTTGTGCCCTCAGCTCGCATGGCACCGATGATCGACAGCTTCATCGGTCACAATTTGCTTAACCATGGCACCCAACAAACCGGGTTTCCCGCAACCTCTTTAACGGCCCAGTGCCGAGTTTCGCTTATCAATGCACACGTTGAACCGGATGCTGGCAGGGAGCGCATAGGGTGGAATATAAATACCTCTTCGCGTCGTTCGCGCCCGCCGTCGCCTATTTTTTCAGTTTCGTGTTTTTGCGACTTTGGTCAAAATATCGAGACGAATGGCATGTTCTGGGTTTCGGTGTGTCCTTCTTTGTCGCGGGCACCGCTATCGTTCACATTGGCATTTTGGCACCTGCCTACGATATGACGCACGCCCTCCTGTTTCATGTCACCTGCCATGTCGGCCTCATAGGCCTCAATTGGAGCGTTGCGAAACGTGTGGATGCGACGCCGCCCTTCACGCCGATGATTGGTTGGGCCATGGCCAGCACCTGCATCGTGATTGTGGCCGTCTTGGCCACCGATGATGCATTTTACCGAATCTTTGCGGTCGAAGCAGCTCTGGCCGTCCAGTACGGTATCGGCATGTGGGGCTCCCAGCCCGCAGCCAACACGCCAAACCGCGGTTACAATAAGGTCCCCTATTATTGGTTGCCCATGGTCCTGCTCCTGGTGAGCCCACCTGCAATTTATTTCGTTGAAGGCGCAATCGATCCGGCCAGCTATTCCGATTCACTTCATTGGACCACGATGATCCTTCTGGCACCGTTGACCATTGTGGTGTTGTCGACCAACATTTTGCTCACCCTGTCCGACGATCTGGCCCAGCGGATCAAGCATGCTCACCAAACTGACTTTTTGACTGGACTGCCAAATCGTCAGGCGTTTGAAGAGCAGGCGGAGGCTCTCTTCGCAGAAGCAACGGCCCAAAATGCTTGTGTAAGCATGGTTCTGGCAGACATCGATAATTTTAAGCATGTCAACGACACCTTCGGTCACCATGCCGGTGATGATGTTCTGTCGGTCTTCGGCGATCTTTTGCGAACAAATGTTCAATCTGAGCACCTCGTAGGGCGAGTTGGCGGTGAGGAGTTCTGCATCGTTCTTTCAAATTTGAATGAGCGGGCGGCAAAATTGCTGGCAACGCAATTATGCGTGCAGTTTGCCTCGAGATCTGTGGCTAGCTGTCCCCCAGACCAGAGGTTTTCAGCGAGCTTTGGTGTGGTGGAGCGCAGCCATGGGGAAGGGCAGGCCAAAATGTATCGCCATGCTGACAGGGCCCTGTACGCTGCAAAGCACACTGGTAAGAACCGCGTCGTTTCCTACAGCCAGTTGAGACCCGATGGCATGGCCGATGACCCGGAATGCCGCATCGCTTAGAGACAGGCCGTGGGTTGGGCCGATGTCGGCGGCGGCGCTCAATGGGCCCTGCTTGCCATGAGCAGAATTTCAGTTGCCACTGGTTCATCATCGCGCCCTGCCATGGTTGAGTATTGCGCACCAATCGTGAATACCATCCTTGGCCGTTGGTCGACGATCCGATTGGGTGACTTGTAACTCGCAATTGGTGACCGCATGTCCGGTCCACAGATTGATCGAGGTTTCGTTTGTCGCCTGCACCCAATTCCATCAAAGCTGTGACATTTGATGGTGTCACCAAAAGCTACATTCCAGGTCGACCAGCTGTCTACGATGTGAATATGCAGGTGCAGGCGGGCTCGTTCTTCACCATGCTTGGCCCGTCCGGATCGGGCAAGACCACCAGCCTGATGATGCTAGCGGGATTTGAAACACCAACGTCCGGCAACATCGAGGTCTTCGGGCAGGCTATCCAGAGCGTCCCGCCCCATAAGCGGGACATTGGCATGGTGTTTCAGAACTACGCACTGTTTCCGCATATGAGCGTTGCGGAAAATCTGGCATTCCCGCTGAAAGTGCGGGGCCTCGACAAAGCGCAGGTGCACGACCGTGTGCAGCGCATTATGAAAACAGTCCGGCTAGAAGGCTATGGTGATCGCCAACCTTCTCAATTGTCCGGCGGACAGCAGCAGCGGGTCGCGCTGGCTCGAGCGCTCGTTTTTCAACCGCGCCTTGTGCTGATGGACGAGCCACTTGGTGCGCTGGACAAGCATTTGCGCGAAGTGATGCAGTCCGAGATCAAGCGCATCGCAAGGGAACTTGCTGTCACCATTATATATGTGACCCACGACCAGTCTGAAGCCTTGACCATGTCTGACATGATAGCAGTGTTCAACAACGGGTGCATTGAGCAGATGGCGTCGCCCAGCGAGTTGTACGATTGGCCGGCCAACAGTTTCGTGGCCGGCTTCATTGGCGAAAACAACTCTCTTGTCGGTACCATCACGGCCATCAAAGGTGACTGGGCAACAGTACTGCTGAACGATGGAACCTACATTGAAGCCCAGCGCACTGCCGTGGCGAGCGTTGGCGACCGAACCCGTGTGTCCATCCGACCTGAGCGTGTCCATCTTGAAGCGTTCCTGAACGAGCCGACACTTTTCTCCCGACGTGCTGAGGTATTGGAGTCACGCTTCATGGGGGATGTGATCCAAACGCGCCTCAAGGTTGCCGACAATGAGAACTTCATCGTCAAAACTCGCAATACTCCAGGGCTGGCCAGGGCGGGCCAAGGCCAACAGGTCGATATAGGTTGGCTGCCAGCCGATTGCCGAGCGCTCGATTTTTGAGTTTCACCCAGATTTGCTGCGCCTGTGAGTGGCCACTTTACAAACTCTCCAAACTGCATCCGATTTGGCTTGAGGCGGCTTTCCGAAGTTAATAGGAGATATTTTGTCCAATTAACGGAGCTTACCAGATGACCAAATCCCCCCTCCATGCCCTGTCGCTCAGCGTGCTCATGGCCACCACAGCTTTTGCAACCCCAGCGTTTGCGGAAGGCGAGTTGAACCTCTACTCGTCGCGCCATTACGACACCGACGAACGCCTCTATTCCGACTTC
>JBCBZX010000255.1:0-4409 GCA_039815105.1 Pseudomonadota bacterium | reverse complement strand
CAGCGCGGTTTGAAGGCGCTCTATCTCGGCGTCCACATCCTCGCCAACCAGCTGAGAGATAACAACGCGTGGTTCGTGCAGGAAGATGTGTCCCATGCCGATGCCTGCCGAAAAGCTGGCACCAGGAACATGGATTGCGCCTTCAAGATCAAGCGTCGTGCCGGGCCGTTCGATGGCCAACAGCTCGCCGGACCCAATCATCTCGGCGAGCACCATTGCGATGGTTTCCATCGCCTCCAGCTCAACCTCTTCATAGGAGCGGGTTTCGACGTTCTGAACTGTCAGCACCCCCAGCACGCGGCCCGCACGCAGGATCGGCACGCCCATAAAGCTGGAGTATAGTTCCTCCCCCGTTTCCGGCAGATATTGGAACGATGGATGTTTTTGCGCGTCGGGCAAATTGAGCGACCGGGCGCTTGCACCTATGAGACCAACCAAACCTTCGCCGATCTTGAGCGATGATTTGTGCACAGCCTCGGCGTTCAATCCTTCGGTCGCAAACAGCTCCAGCTCGCGGTCGGCCCGCAGCACATAGACCGAACACACCTCAGCCCCCATATTGCGGGCAATGTCGGTGGTGATGGTGTCTAGGCGTGCCTGGGCCCCCAGCGGTTCCGCCATGATGGCGCGGATGCGCTTGAGCAGTTCGCGCGGACCGGAGGTTGCAGTGGGCATCAGCGGCTCAACACTCAAGCGGCTTTGTCGAGGCCGTAGAACGAATGAAGCGTGCGCACCGCAAGTTCGGCATAGTCCGCATCAATCAGAATTGAAATCTTGATCTCGGACGTGGTGATGGCACGGATGTTGATGTTCTTGGACGCAAGCGCCTTGAACGCCCCTGCCGCAACACCGGCATGACTGCGCATGCCAATGCCGATGACCGACACTTTCACCAGACCCTTCTCGGCCTGAATTTCCTCATAGGCGATCTCTGACTTTTGGGCCGACAGCGCATCCCGCGCCCGGTCCAGATCCGTTTCTGGGACCGTAAACGTCATATCGGTGCGGGTGCCGTCTTCCGATACGGATTGTACGATCATATCCACATTGATGTTGGCATCTGCCATGGGGCCAAAAATCGAGGCAGAAATGCCCGGCCTGTCCGGCACGCGGCGCAATGATATTTGAGCTTCATCGCGGCTGTAGGCGATGCCGGTGACGACCTGCTGTTCCATGATCTCTTCCTCACCACAAATTAGTGTGCCCACCATGGGGCCTTCGCCGCGCGATGCGGCCACAAGGGCCGGATCGTTCGGATCGTCAAAACTGGACCGAACGAATGTTCGCACGCCCTGCACCATGGCCAGCTCAACCGAGCGCACCTGCAATACTTTGGCACCAAGGGACGCCATTTCCAGCATCTCTTCAAACGAAACACGTTCCATACGCCGCGCATTGGGCACCATGCGCGGGTCGGTCGTGTAGACGCCATCCACGTCGGTGTAGATATCACAACGCTCGGCACCAATGGCTGCGGCCATTGCTACTGCGGACGTATCCGAGCCGCCACGACCCAATGTTGCGATGCGATTGTTCTCGCGATTGATACCCTGAAAACCGGCAATCACGGCGACTTGGCCGGAGCTCAATCTTTCGCCCAGCGCCGACCCGTCAATATCGTCAATCCGCGCTGCGCCATGGCTGCCATTGGTGATCAGTGGAATCTGCCAGCCCAGCCATGAACGGGCATCCACTTCCATGCCCTGAAGCACGATGGCGAGAAGGCCCGCCGTCACCTGCTCGCCTGCGGCCACGACGCAATCATACTCCCGCGCGTCGTAAACCGGGGACGCCGAGCGCACGAGATCGACCAGCCGGTTGGTCTCACCTGCCATCGCCGACACGATGACGGCGACCTCATGGCCGGCAGCCACCTCACGCGCAACGTGTCCCGCAACCCTGCGGATGCGGTCAATATCGGCAACCGACGTGCCGCCAAATTTCAATACGAGCCGAGCCATGGCGCGTTGGTATCCATGATAGTGTGAGCAATAAAGCGCGGGCCACTGTCCCGCCATTGGAGCGGGTGATAGCCGAGCGGACACGGTGTCGCAAGAACAGCCATTGCAAAGGTCGTCCGGTTGACTTTCGCCCCGCAGACCCGACCTCACGGTCACAGGAGACAAGTATGGCCGACGCTCAACACGCTCACACCACGATTGACGATGCGGAGATCGACAAATTCCACGCCATGGCGAGGGAATGGTGGAACCCCCATGGCAAGTTCAAACCGCTGCACAAATTCAATCCCGTGCGGCTGGAATATATCCGTAATCAGGTTGCGCAGCAGTTTGGCCGTGACATTCGCGGCCCCAAGCCCTTTGAAGGACTTCGGTTTCTAGACATTGGCTGTGGCGGCGGCTTGCTATGCGAGCCCATGGCTCGACTGGGCGCTGAGATCGTCGGGGCCGACGCCGGTGCCACCAACATTGAAGTTGCCAAAATCCACGCTGCGCAGTCGGGCCTCGACATAGACTACCGCGCAACCACAGCCGAAGCGTTGGCCGACGCTGGCGAAACCTTCGACGTGGTTTTGAACATGGAAGTCGTGGAGCATGTGGCCGATGTCGACCTGTTCATGGATGCGTGCTGCACCATGGTGCGCCCAGGCGGCATGATGTTTGTGGCCACCATCAACCGCACACTCAAAGCCCGGGCCCTGGCCATCTTTATGGCTGAGAACGTGTTGCGCTGGTTGCCCAAGGGCACCCATGAATTTGAGAAACTCGTCAAACCCGAGGAGCTCAGAGCCAGCTTTGACCGCAATAGGCTCCATATGCTGGACGAGACCGGTGTTTTCTACAATCCACTATCGGACAGCTGGAACATGTCGTCTGACATGGATGTAAATTACATGGTTTTGGCGACGCGCCCGCCGGTCAAATAAGAGGCGGTAGAAGGCTCGGCAGAGGCTGGTGAGCGCTAATTGGCATCATCGGGCAGAGAGGGAACGGGGGCAATTTCAACGCCCTCGTCCACCAAGGACTTAACCTCTTCGGGCTTTGCGGCACCTCGAATGCCGCGCTGCTCGGCCTCGCCATAATGGATCTTGCGCGCTTCCTCGGGGAAGGACGCACCCACATCTTCCGTATTGGCGTGAATGTGGTCGCGCACCTCCTTCATCTTGGCCCGCATCTCCTTTTCCATCGTCGACAGCGCCGCAACCTGCACGGCCTGCTTGCGGGCATCTTTGCGGCGGCCTGTGGAAACGCCCGGCGTCATCAACGCCTTGGCGACCTGGGTCGAGCCGCATTGCGGACAAGCGACGAAGCCGCGCTTGCACTGCTCTTCAAAGCCGCTGGACGATTCAAACCACGCTTCAAAAAGGTGATCGTACTCACATTTGAGGCTGTATTTAATCATGGAGCCAGGCCATGGATTTGAGGTTCCCGAAACGAGCGCGCATTTTGCAAAGCTGGCACACGGTTGCGTGCTGACCAAGCCGCATCGAGATGCAGATCGGCCATCAAGATGCCTGGCTCATCGCCATCCAGCTCTGCAATCACCTCTCCCCAAGGGTCGACAATGATTGAATGACCGTAGGTCGTGCGACCATCTTCATGTGGGCCGCCTTGCGCTGCACATATCATGAAGGAACCGGTCTCAATGGCTCTTGCCCGGATGAGGACGTGCCAGTGAGCACGGCCAGTGGGCACGGTGAAGCATGATGGTGCCGTGAGAATGTTCGCACCTGCGGTCGCCAGCGAACGATAAAGAGCCGGAAACCGAAGGTCGTAACAGATCGATAGGCCCAGAGTTCCAGAGCTGATTTCAGCGGTGACGGCGTCTTCACCGGCTGAGTAGACAGCCGATTCATGCCAGGTGTCACCCTTGTCCACGACCGCATCAAACATATGAATTTTGTCATAGGTGACGGGCTTGAGGGCCTGCGGCGTGAAAAGATAAGCCCTGTTGGCCAACGCACCATCAGCCCGCAAGACTGCCGTCGACCCAACGTGCACCGTAATGTTCAACTCATTGGCAAGCCGCTCTGCGCGCTGGAGAACAGGCGTGTCGCCAGGCGTGAGAACTGCGGCCATAAGCGCGGTACGGTCTCGTTGCACAATTCCCGTCATCTCCGGCGACTGAATATAGCTGGCACCATGGCTGGCAGCCTTCCGAACCATGCCTTCAAAGACAGATGCATTGGTATTTTGATCGGTGCCCGAACGCATTTGTAGGCATGCGACTTTCATCTGACCGATCGGTCCCTAAGCCAGCATGGCGTCAAGTGCGCCGGACCGTTCCAGCGCCATGAGATCATCGCATCCCCCAATATGCTCCGAGCCGATGAATATTTGCGGAAACGTCATGCCGCCCGACCGCTGGATCATCTCAGCCTTGGCCTCGGGTCGCTTGGTCGCGTTGTGCTCTTCAAAACTGACGCCCTTGCGCGACAAAAGCCCCTT
>JBCBZX010000365.1:0-2916 GCA_039815105.1 Pseudomonadota bacterium | reverse complement strand
GGAATTTCCTCGGACAACTGGATAATGGCTTCGCCCAGCTTGGCCATCTCGGTTTCACCCGCCGCGTTGATCTCGGTAGAACCGGAACCAAAAAGCACTTCAGACTGGAAAACGAAACGGTCGCCGACAACGCGAATATCCGCGCGGTCCGACAGGATTTCTCTCAGCCGTCCGAAGAAATCGGAGCGATAGCGGTTCAACTCCTGCACACGTTGGGCCAAAGCGACATTCAGCCGTTTGCCGAGATCTGAAATCTTGGCTTCGCTCTCGCGATCCCGCTGCTCCGATATATCCAATGCATCTTCCAGCGTTGCGATTTGCCGGCGCAAGGCACTGATCTGCTGGTTGAGCAAAGCCACTTGGCTGGCGGCGCGCTGCGAGATGCGCTGTTCTTCCTCTAGATTGTCCTCCAACGCAGCGATGCGGTCGCCTTCACCAGTGTCAGGACGCTGCGCAGCATCCAACAGCGCCTGCAGGCGCGAAACATTCTCTTCGCGCTCAAACAAGCTGGCTTGCAGGCCGGCGAGCTGATCTTCCAGATCCTGATTGCCGGAGCGTTCCAGGCTCAACAATTGCGTCAGTTCATTGATCTGTTGATTGAGCCTGTCCAGCACCGTGTCCTTGCCAGATATCTCCTGACTAAGAATGTATTGGCCGAGCACAAAGACGGAAAGCAGGAACATGATGGCCAGCAAAAGCGTGGCCAAAGCATCCACAAAACCCGGCCAGTAATCGACTGCACCTGTACGTCTTCGTGAGCGTCCCAAAGCCATCCGCGCTTACTCGCCGGGCTCGCTGCGGTCGCGCTTCAATTCTTCAAGCAAGGCCTGAATATCTTTTTGCTGCTCGGCTTGGCCCTCAACCCAGTCGCGCAGCAATTGCTGCTCTGAGCGCATTTGCTTGACCAGACCCTGAATGCCTTCTGCCAAATTGGCCATGGCAGAGGTGACGCGCTGGTTCATGCCGTTGCCACCGCCATTTTGCATGCTCGCCGCAAGCTGCTCGATGGCACGTTGCATATCTTCGCCCGTTTTAAGCGACGCCGTATCGATGGTTGGAACAGCGCCTGATTCAACATCAGTTACCGAAGAAAGCCAATTCTCCAGCTCATTGTAAAAGCGGTTCTGCGCCCGCCCGGCCCAAAGGTCGAGAAAGCCCAGAATCAGTGAGCCCGAAAGACCGAAGAGCGACGACGAAAACGCCGTGCCCATGCCGTCCAACGGCTCGGCCAGCCCGGTCTTGAGCGTATCGAGAATATCATTGGTATCGCCGGTGCCAGGATCAAGGCTTCGGATCGTGTCACCAATGGATCCGATCGTTTGCAGCAACCCCCAAAATGTGCCCAGAAGCCCCAGAAACACCAGAAGTCCGATCAGATATCGGGAAATGTCCCGGCTTTCGTCCAAACGGGTGCCGATGCTTTCCAAAATCGAGCGCAATGATTGTGTCGAGAGCGGCTGGCTTTTGTTGCGGCGCCCCAGCAACTCGGCCATCGGTGCCAACATGTTTGGCGCACGGCGCTCCGACAGATCGTCCCCCCTGCGAAAGGAATTCACCCAGCGCACTTCGGGCATAAGGGAAATGACCTGGACAAAGGTGATCAGAACGCCCACCAGCAACACACCCAGAATGAGCCCGTTAAGCAGAGGATTGGTCTCGAACGCGCTGACAATCTGGCGATTGAGGATAGAGGCGACAAAGCCGACAATCACCAGGCAAACCACCATGATGGCAAGGTAAAGCTGCGGGTTGGAAAGCTTGTGCTGTTCGCCTGCTCTGGCCAAATCAATATCCCCCAAGAACGTTGCGCAAACGCTAGCGCAGGCTTTCAATCAATGGAACCTGCGTGTTTGGCAGTTTCGTGCCAATATGCCGCTGGCGACCGCCCGATCAGCTTGAGTGCGCAATCGCGGCAGAAAAAAGAACGGAGCGCCTAAGCGGTCTTGGGCATATGGGCCTTGTCGATAAGCTTCTTGAGCTTGCCGGTCACATCTTCATTGCCTGCAATGTAGCTGCCGCTGAACGGCTCGGCACGTTTGCCATCCATATCGGTGGCAAACCCACCCGCTTCGCGCACCATCAGCAAGCCAGCGGCCACGTCCCAGGGTTGCAGGTCTCGTTCCCAGAACCCGTCCAGGCGGCCGGCAGCCACATAGGCCAGGTCAAGGGCAGCCGCACCGTAGCGGCGCACGCCGGCAGTCTCAGCCATCACAGCCCGCATCTCCAGCAGCGCCTTGCCATGGCCCGCTTTGCCCAAGAACGGCATGCCAGTACCGATCACCATGTCCGCCAGGTCCTTGCGCTGCGCGACGCGCATGCGCGTATCATTGAAATAGGCGCCCCGGCCTTTTTCCGCCGTGAACATCTCCTCCATGATGGGATTGTAGATCACAGCGGCCGCCAACTCACCCTCCCGCTCCAGAGCGATGGAAACGGCAAACATGGGTAGCGAGTGCAGAAAATTGGTTGTGCCGTCCAGCGGGTCAACGATCCAGCGATGTTGTTTGTCTTTTCCGCCCACGTCGCCGCGCTCTTCCATGAGAAACTGCCAACCCGGGCGGGCGGTGCTGAGTTCTTCGAAAATGATCTTCTCAGCCTGTTTGTCCGCCTCCGTCACAAAGTCGGCCGGCCCCTTGCGGCTGACCTGCAGATTGGCGATCTCTCGATAGTTCTTGGTCAATGAGCGGCCCGCTTTTGTAGCGGCGCCAATCATCACATTCATGAGCGCAGAGCGGGCCATGCATTTGTCCTGTCAGATTTGAGTGCGGAGCGATCGGTCGTTTTCGTAAGTCTCAGGCGTTTTCGTCAGTCATTCTCACCGGCGCGGCGCAGATAAGTGATTTCAGCGGTATCCACCACGATGCGCTCACCAGCATCAATGAATTGGGGCACCATAACTTTCACACCATTTTCCAT
>JBCBZX010000279.1:0-4079 GCA_039815105.1 Pseudomonadota bacterium | reverse complement strand
GCGCAATCGACGCCGCAAGCCGCACCGTGGCGCCCCAGGGGCGCTTGTTCATTGTGGACTTTGAGACCCATGACCATGAGTTTTTGAGGGCGGAACACAACCATGCGCGTCTGGGCTTCGCCCGTGATGAAATGGAACAGTGGGCCCGGGCCGCCGGGTTGGACACCTTGGAGTACCGCAGCCTGAAACCGTCTGATAAAGCTAATGATCCAGGTGCCGGGCTGGTGGTGGGAATATGGGTGTTTGCGCCGCGGCGCGGTGGAAATCCATGGCTCTGACGGCCAGTTGTGAGCCGACAAAAAAGGCGCCCCTAGAGGCGCCTTTCAGATTTCATTTGGGGTTTTATCGCTCAGACAATGCCAAGCACGAGTGCGGAAACCATTACAAATGCCGCTGTGACCAACGCCAAGTTGATCGATCTGTTCAGGCTCATATTCACTCTCCTTACTAGGGAAGCGGTTATGATGGAGCAATAAATGAGACTGTCAAGCGTGTGGTTAACGTCCTGATTTCGAGCCACTATCTCCGGTTTATCTCGCGTTCGCTGCTTGATTTCCGCCTTGTTTGAACAGCCTTCCGTCAATCGCGACCAGCCCAAACAATATCATCGCCATGCCCAGCCACTGGTTCAGGGCCAGCGTTTCTGACAGAAAAATCTTGCCTAACAGCAGTGCCACTATCGGCACTATGAAGGTGGCTAGGGACACGTTTACGGCCCCGACTTCCGCTACGATCGCGAAAAACAGAACATAGGCCAGCGCACTTGAAATGATCACCAATCCGGCGACCGACCACCAGGTGGTGGCGGATGGCATCGCCATGGAAAACGGGTCATCGATGAGCAACACCAGTGGCGCGATGAGCAGGGTTGCGCCGGTCAACTGACCAGCAGCCGACACCAATGGATCGGTTTTCCCAAAGCGTCGCGAGTAGATTGCGGCAAAACCATAGCTTATGGCGGTGGCTACAACGAGCAGTTGGGCAATTACGCTGGCGCTCAAGCCCTCAACGGCGGCTGGGCCAATCATCACCACGATACCCGCAAAGCCCGCAACGATACCGATTGTCTTTAGTGGCGTGAGTTTTTCATCGTCGAGAAACATGTTTGCGAAGATCGCCGCCCAAAGCACGGTGGATGCATTGATGATGGAGGCAAGCCCGGCCCCGATGTCTCGCTGCCCGTAGAATAACAGCGCGAAGGGCAGGGCGTTGGCAAGAAGCCCCATCATCAGCCAGCGCTTCCACGTTTGCGTGTTCAACAGTGCTGATCGTTTCGTGACGACCACGATGCCCCACAATATGATTGCAGCAAGACTGACCCTGAGAAGAACAAGGGTGAGCGGCTGGATTTCCTCGACGGCGATTTTCGAGAAAAAGAAGGCACTGCCAAAGGCACAGCCAAGGGCGAGAATCATAACCCAATATAAGAAAGGTATGCGCATGCCTGTGTGCCTCCACCAAATGTGGCTTAGGCGGAGTTCAATCGTGCGACAATCCATTTCTTGCACTGGTCATGAGCTTGGTTCGGCCCTAAGTTTTTCATATGTCGCTTTGGGCTCAAATTGCAGACCTTGTTAGCCGGATCGCAGGGTCCGCGTTCATGGCTGTCTTTGAGGCTTTGCGAACGTTCTTCGCCGGAGATGCGGAGACCCGCTCCCGCGTTGCCTTTTCCATCGCCATCATCGCGCTATCGGCCAAAATGGCCAAGGCAGACGGTGTTGTGACCACCGATGAGATCAAGGCTTTTCAGGAGATTTTCACGGTCCCCGATGCTGAGTTTGAAAATGTCGCGATGGTCTACAATCTGGCGAAGCAGGATGTTGCGGGCTTTGATGCCTATGCGCGTCAGGTGCGTGACCTGTTTGCTGACGAGCCCGTCATCTTGAACGACGTGCTGGACGCCCTGTTTCATATTGCCGGGGCGGACGGCGTCGTTCACGAAGCTGAACTGGAGATGTTGCAGATCATTGCCGGTATTTTCGCCGTGCGCGACCCAGATTTCAGGCGGCTCAAGTCACAATACACCGAGGGCGGAGACCGAGATCCCTATGCCATTTTAGGCGTGGGTCGTGACTGGTTGCCGCAGCAGATGCGAGCCCATTACCGGCAATTGGTTCGGGAGAACCATCCTGACAGGCTGATCGCGCGTGGCGTGCCGCCTGAATTTCTGGTGTTGGCGCAGGATCGAATGGCTGCCATTAATGCGGCATGGGACGAGATTGGCATTGGGTCCGCCCGAGAGTTGCCCGTGACCAAAGGCGCTGCCTGAACTATGGCCAAGGCTTATGCCGACCATTCCGGCGCTCGCCTGCGCCCGTCGCCAAATCATAATGAGCGACGCGGGAATGGCGGCCCTGACCTGTTGATCCTGCATTATACGGCGATGGCAGATGGCGAGCGAGCGGTGCGCTGGTTGTGTAATCCGGAAAGCGAAGTCAGCGCCCATTACATGGTGCACAAGGACGGATCGGTGGAGCAAATGGTGCCCGAGAGCCGCCGTGCCTGGCATGCGGGGCTCAGCGAATGGGGTGCAGGCATCGGTGCCGGCCGGGATGTGAACTCCCGGTCGATAGGAATAGAGATCGACAATACAGGTGTTATGTATCGCGGCGAAAATGCGCCGGATGATGCGCCAATCCTGACGCCGGTGGACTATTGTGACGCTCAGATCGAGTCCTTAATACAATTGTGCAATGGCATCTGCCAACGGCACCAAATTGAACCGCGATATGTGCTTGGGCATTCAGACGTCGCGCCGAACCGCAAACAGGACCCCGGAGAACACTTTCCATGGGAGCGACTTGCGCAAGCGGGCATCGGTCATTGGGTTGAGCCGGAGGCCATCGGTTCTGGACAGTTTTTCGGACCGGGCGATGCTGGTCCGCCAGTTGAAGCCCTGAAACAGATGTTGCTGCTCTACGGTTATGTTTTGGAGCCCCATGGGCCAATCGATGAAACGACGTCGGCGGCCTTGATGGCGTTTCAGCGGCATTTTCGACCGGCCAGGGTGGATGGAATTGCGGACCGGTCGACGATTGCGACGCTCCACAGACTGTTGTCGCGTTTGCCGAAGCTCACCTGATCGCATTTTGCGACAGTATGACACGAACATTCACGTAAACGTCACAATTGCGCCGCATCGCGCTGGCTTACACGCCCGGCAACCGTGACCGTCGCCGCTCCCACATTGTTTCGGGGAAAAGAGAGGTCGCAGGTCGCACCCGGTTAAAGGCCGAAGAGCTTCCGGGACCAATAACAACATTGCGACGGAAACCCTCCCATGATGAAATCTTCTGCGTTTGGCGCAGCCCTTTGCGCTGGCCTATCCTTTGGCTTGGCCGGTTGTCAGACCGGCGGTCTTGAGTCCGGCACGTCCACCTTTGCGGGCAATCTGGAAAAACCGGCGACCAAGGCCAAGCCCCAAGGCAAGCCCTATGAGGCCATTATTCGCAAACATGCCAAGGCCAATGGTGTGCCGGTCAAGCTGGCGTTGGCCGTGGTGCAAATTGAAAGCAGCTTCAACCCGAAAGCACGGGGCGCTGCAGGTGAAGTTGGGCTTATGCAGATCAAGCCGGCCACGGCACGTGGCATGGGCTATAGCGGCTCCACGAAGGCGCTTTACAACCCAGAGACGAACATAAAATGGGGCATGAAATATCTGGGCGGAGCGCGTGCGCGGAGCGATGGCTCAATTTGCGGCACCATTCTCAAATACAATGCCGGTCACTATGCGAAGCGCATGAACAAGATCAGTGCTAATTACTGTCGGAAGGTCAAGCGCATCATCTAGTGCGCTCATTGGACGATCTGGTGAAAACCGTGTGGCTTGACATTGAGCGCCGCAGAGAGCCTTTGTGCCCAGCCAGTCGGCCGGGTGACCGCACGTTTGCAAATGTCGAAAGACGCGGCGTGAGGAAAGTCCGGGCTCCACGGAAACACGGTGCCGGGTAACACCCGGCGGGGGCGACCCCAGGGAAAGTGCCACAGAGAGAAAACCGCCGCTGAGCGCGTGATACGCGAGATCCATAAAAGGTGGGTTCACGATGCGTCGCTTGTGATGACGCTTCTTGGGCCAGGGG
>JBCBZX010000287.1:0-4005 GCA_039815105.1 Pseudomonadota bacterium | reverse complement strand
CGCTTTCGCCACTGTCTCCCTTGGTGCTGGTGCCGATTGCCAGAGACGAGACTGAGGAGGCCGAGCAGGGCCGCTGGGTTGAACAGGCGAAGTTTGTGTACAAGACCATCAAGGCGAAATTCGATGAAGATCGCTCGCAACTTCAGTAGGACTCAAGGCTTTCCTCAAAGCAACTATGACAATCAAGCTCACAGCCAGACAAGAACAAGAGAAACGGCGGGTGCACCTTTGGCTTTGGGCAAGTCGGTGTTGTTCTTGAGCCACAAGGGACAGGCGGCCACTCTCAAGGAGTGGGTGTGTCCTCGTAGGGATGGGTATGCTCCCTTGGTCGACGGCCTTATGATCCAGCTATTGGGGTCGGCGTCTGCGGGACGGGAGGACCAGATGGCGGACCATCCACGGGGTTGGGGGTGGCCCGGATGCTTTCATGACTTTCGGCCGGGTGCAGGGCAAGGTAGAGCAACGGCTTCCTTCACTCTGTCTTGCGCACACTTCGTGACCTTGAAGCGCAGCGTAGTGGTCTAGTCGTGCTCGTTCGTCCCGAGAGTGTACTAGACCGTGTTACACCCCTCGCATGTCGTGAGCAGCGCCCCCGTGCTGTGCGTGTTTAACGTGCAGGAGCGCAGGTGTCTGCTGTTCCCACTTCGTTGCGGGGGCGGCTGCAGCAGCGGCAGCAGGTTCCGTCTCTCTGCGACGTGCATCGATAGACCTGTCGGCCCTCCTCCTGGTTGCCACGTTGTTGGTGTATATTTATGTTTTCTGTGTTGGTCAGGGTTGCATGCATGCACGTCATTGTGTTGATCGCAGACATGGCGGCGCGAAGGCCCTCCTGTTGATTGCGCCATTCGCGCCGTTCCCTCGGCTCCGCATCCGGGCTGGGAGCTGGTGTCTGAAGGCCAATCTCAATCAGGCTTTTCAGATTATCAACGCCCCGTATTTCCGTGGTGGCACTTCCCTCATAGGGTGGGAACGACAACATCCACGATGGGTAAAATGTGACATCTGACCGGGTGCGCACGCCAAAACCTGCGCCTTCGAAAAACGTATCTACGACGCGCAAATTTGGCTTCAACGTTGTGAACCAAAGGCCCAGTGGCATGATCAGTTCGATGGGCTCAGCGCCCGCCGGTATGATTGTGCCTTCGGACAGGCGCCTGAGCAGAGGCAATTGAAGACCATCAAATGTCAGATCATAATTGAAGGCCTGAGGCAGCAAAATCTCCTGAACTTTCGCTTGGGTGGCGTCCTTTTCCGGCGGCAGTCTGAGCTCAATGCCATCCGCCCCTTGGTCAATTGCAATGATCCCTTCGCCTTGACCATTGGCGCCCAATCCCTCCAACTGTATCAGGCCGGTATAGCCCGCCATATCCAGGCCACCTGCGCCCTCGCGCCGGCTGGTGATGGAGATGTTTTCCGCCGCCGTTTCAAGCGCAATCGTGTCAAAGCCGATGAGGCCGTCCAGCAGTCCACCCAAATCCACTTCCGTCTCAACGCCGGCTTCTGCGGCCATCACCAGCCCCACCGCTTCAATGATTTTGCCAATGGGAATATCAGAGCCACTCAGGCTGCTAGAGGCGGATTGCACGCTGTTCGTATTGAAGCGATCAGTAAACCCCGCGTCTTCTATGCCACTCCCTTCCACGACAAAATTGACATTGTCCCAGCTTTGCGGCGTTGCGCCTTCCAGCGCCAGAGTTGCCCCAAGGGTTGTCACATCCAGCGTGCCATCCCTGCCACTGTTCTGCGCCACCGACAGGCCTTCGCCGCTGACCTCCAGGGACAATAGAGCGTAGTCGCGGGCCCGAAGACTGTCCAAGAAACGTATGGCGGCGCTTTGATCTCTTTGCATCGCACTGAGCAAAACGAACCGGCTCACGATGGCATAAAGATCCACCGGGTCCTCACCATTCGCCTTCAACTCGGCGAACAGGCCATCGAGGGTCACATCATTGCCAGGCAGGCCTTGCGTGCGGACGCCGGAGGTTTCGATCCGCAACAGACTGTTGTCTGCCAGCCTGCCGTTCGAGCTTGTGCTGCCCTGCTGATCCACCGACAGCGCCAGGCGCTGGAGATCGACTTGCATGGACTGACCGCCCAATGATCGCACCTGCAGGTCACCCAGTTCAAACCGAAGATCGGTGTAAGAACGGGCCTCGGGTGACCAGAGGCCGCTGATATTGGAACTACCGATTTCCAGCACGGCCGCACCAAACAATGGCACGGACGCGGGCAGGGCGAAGTCGCTGACGCGCAGATCATCGCCCTCCGGCGTGAGCGTGAACGAGATCGCGTCCAGTGGAACGATGCCCATCAGTAGGGGGCCATCAAGATCCACCCTGAAGCCATCACCCAGCTCGGTGACGTTCACGTTCTGAACGATAAGAGGGCCCACCACCGTGATCGGTAGTGGCGCCGCAAGGCCCGACAATATGTCGTTTCGAATGCTGTCGACCGTAGGCGCTGCGGTTTGGGCCATGGCGGATGTGGCACCAAATGGACCCAGTGCACCGAATGGAACGTTGACGGCGCTCAACCCCACGAATGCGGCCAAAGTGGTGGCCTTCAACAGCCGGTGCCGGGTGTTTGCAACCCGAGCGTTGGCGATGGATGGCAATTTCGAAGCTGACAGGATCATGGGCCTCTCCTTAAATTTGGAGAGACCGTAAGGTGACTTGACGGCAAGTGAAAGGCAGTTTGTGAAAACCCTAGTCGAGCTAGTCGAGATTGTCGGCGTACTGACCTTTGTCGCGATAGACATACAGATAGTTTGGCAGCACCGAAGCGAGCGATGTCGCTGAAACACCCAGATCGGATAAAGTGCGATTTTCCGCTTTGGCATCCGCACTCACGATATTATCGGTTTTGAGCATCTCCACCTGATCAGCCGTAATGGGGGCATTTGGCAACAAACCAAGTATCTTGCCTTGCAGCATCGCGATGGGAAATGGAATGTTGGCGATGCCCGGTTTGCGATTGATGACGGTGAGCATTTGCTCGATCAGCTCGCGAAACGTTTTCACTTCCGGGCCGCCCACTTCGTAAATTTTCCCTGGCTGCCCAAGGCTTGCCATGCTCGCTTCCATTGCGTTGACGATGGCTTTTGCAACATCATCGACATAGACGGGCTGAAACTTCGTGCCCGCGCCAATCAGCGGGATAATCGGCGACAATGTCGCCATTTTCGCGAACCGGTTGAAGAACGCGTCTTCGGCTCCAAAGATGATGGAGGGGCGTATTATATTCGCGCTTGGGACTGTCTCTATGACAGCCTGTTCGGCTTCGCCCTTTGTGCGGCCATAATCTGCCCTGGAGTTTACATCCGCCCCGATCGCGGACACGTGAGTCAATCCGACACCCTTTTCGCGGCAGGCCTCGGCGACGGCCCGCGCCCCAAAGGCCTGCACCGCATCAAACGTCTGTTTGCCGCTTTCCGCCAGAATGGCCACCAGATTGATAACGTGGTCCGCGCCTTCGACGGCACGGTCAACCGACCAGCGATAGCGCAGATTGGCTTGCACGGCCTGTATCTGACCGGCGGGTGCGAGGGGCTGAAGGTGTTGGGCCAAGTCCGGACGTCGCACGGCGGCGCGCACTCGGTATCCGCGCTTTGCCAGCTCGCCACACACATAACGGCCCACAAAGCCCGAGCCTCCAAAAACCGTGACCAGTTTGCCATTATACGCCATAGAAAACCTCGAAGTGGCCGCGCAAGCAAAGCGGCAAAAATTATGGTTGGTTGGTAGCCTGTTTGTCACGGCGGTAACAAGGCCCACCATGTGGGCTTTTCGCCTCGGCACTTTTGCAAATTCGGCACAATTGGCGGGCCGCTGGCGTTGCTGGCCAATCGCTCACCCACTGCTGGTCTCCCACCGCTTGGCGGGCAGTGTCTTTTGAATGGTGTGGTCAGATTATCGGCCAAGCAGCCATATGGGGCGTTGACTTGGCTCCTAGCCAGTCCTAATCAACCGCCAGCTTCAGGTGCTGGTACTCGCAAGGGTGTGGAGG
>JBCBZX010000301.1:0-3827 GCA_039815105.1 Pseudomonadota bacterium | reverse complement strand
TCGACATCCGATGAATAGTTCAAATCCCGACCGCCCAGCTTGCCCAGACCCAGAATGAAAAGCCCCGGAACCGCCCCGCTTTCCGGGGCGTCGCGGGTGATCTTCCAAATGCGGGGCCTTCGCCAAGCCGCGTTCAGAGTATCGTCCAATGTTTGAGCCGCAAAGTCCGACCATTGAGCGGACAGTGAGGGAAATTGCTTCGGCTGCGCGATCTGATCTGCGATAAATTGCAGCGACATTTTCGTTTTTCTGGCCGCCAGTGTGTCGGATGGTGGGCGGGCACCAGATTGTACCAAACGTTCATAATGAGGCCAGCGATGGCGGCCCGCGATGTCAGATGCGCTTGTCATGTGCCCAGCTTAGTCACTTGCTCTCTCATTGGGTATGGCGTTGCAGCAATCTGTGTTGAGAAGTCCTTACCGCCCATTAACCATGTTGAGGCAGGGTGGCCTTGCAGATGTGGCGCTTTCCCTTTGGGGGATGGCCATGTCATTTTATGACCCCATTGTCAGGCAATGTGGCGCTGCTGCGCGTCCATGAATGGCCTGGCCGCGAAATTTCGAGGTAGACATGATTCAGGCAATCGCGATGGGTGTGACCCAAGTGGCGGCGACAGAGTTGGGTGCCCCCGCCCATGATGTGTCATTGCTCGCACTGTTTCTTCAGGCATCCATCGTCGTGCAGTTGGTGATGGTTGGCCTTGTCATCGCCTCCATCTGGTCGTGGGCCATTATCTTCGACAAATACGCCCTTTTTGGTCGGGTAAAGCGCGGCATGAACCGCTTTGAAAGCACCTTCTGGTCGGGGCAGTCTCTGGATGAGCTCTATGCCGAACTCTCCGAGCGTGATCCGCGGGGCATGGGGGCTGTTTTTGTAGCTGCAATGAACGAGTGGAAACGATCATATGAGCGCAACGCCGCGTCGCCATTGGGCCTCCAGACGCGCATCGACAAGGTGATGGATGTGGCCCTGGCCCGCGAAGCCGAGCGGCTTTCACAGCGCCTGACTTTTCTTGCAACTATCGGCTCAGCCGGGCCGTTTATCGGTCTGTTCGGAACCGTAATCGGCATTATGACGTCCTTTCAGGCGATCGCAGGCTCCAACAATGTCAGCCTTGCTGTGGTGGCGCCCGGCATCGCCGAGGCGCTCTTTGCCACAGCACTGGGCTTGCTGGCCGCTATTCCTGCAACCATCGCCTACAATCGGCTGTCGGAAACATCGGGCAAGCTCATCGCCAGGATGGAGGGCTTTGCGGATGAGTTTTCGGCTATTCTGTCGCGCCAAGTGGATGAGCGAAATGCGGCTCGTCCGCCCGTTCAGCCAGCGCGCGCAGCCGAATGATTGAGGAGTAAGCGCCATGGGTATGCAAATGCACGGTGGCGCGGGTGGCTCGCGGCGAAGGCGCCGGGCCTCCAGCGTGCATCAGCCAGTGAGCGAGATTAACGTGACGCCGTTCGTCGATGTGATGCTTGTTCTGCTCATCATCTTCATGGTGACGGCGACGGTTATCGTGTCGGGTGTGCCGCTGGACTTGCCGGAAAGCAAAGGCCAATCCCTCAATGCTGAGACGCAGCCGATCACGGTGACGGTGGCGCAGAACGGCTCGATCTTTATCGGCGACACGCCTGTTTCCATCGGCGACTTGCAGTCCACATTGGCGGCTAACGCTGAAACCGGTACCGACAAGCCGATTTTTGTGCGCGGTGACCGTGCTGCCATGCACCAGAATATGATGCAGGTTCTGGGCACCATTCAGAGCGCGGGTTTCACCAAGATCAATCTGGTAAGCCTGCCAGAAGGGGCGGGTGGCTAGCCTATGAAGCTTGGTGTGGTCATCTCATCGGGTCTGCATGCGGGCATCGTCGCGCTGGGGTTGGTGTCATTCACCAGTGCCGAGCCGTTTGAAGTGCGCGAGGTGGAGTCGGTGCAGATTGAGCTGGTGCCAATCTCAGAAGTGGCCACCGCCGTTCAAGGAGCATTGGAAGCGCCGCTCGTCGACACGCCAAACCCTGACCAGACTGAAAACGAGCCCGTGGCCGACAATGCCGAGAATGTGGGCGACGCCCAGGATGATCTGAAGTCTGTTGAAGCGGACGAAGAGGCTTTTACCCCCAATCAAGAGGCGGCACCGCCAAAGGTAGAGGCCACGCCGACACCATCGCCGCGAGTTTCCGACACGCCGGACCCCGCGCCGGAGGATCAACCTGCGCCAGCGACCGAGTTGGCAACTCAGGCACGAGAAGCGGTACAGCCCCAACAATCTGAAGCCCCCACGCCAGACCCGACACCGGTGCCAGAGGAAGTTGCTGAAACCTTGGCCGATCTGCCACAGACCGTGGCCGTGCCTCAGCCGCGCCCGGAGCCACCCAAGGCCCAAACTGCGGCAACACCGGAACGAAAGGTGCCGGACACTCAGACCGCCAACGCCTCCAGCGCCCCAAAGCAAACGTCTAACACCGAAGCTGATGAGCTCGCCAATCTTGTGAACCGCGAGGAAAGCCGGGCAGGCGGCGCGCGCCGTGTTGAGGGTCAATCCAGCCTCGGGACCAAACGCAAATCCACGGGCGAGAAGCTGACACGCGGCGAGCTCGGCGCTCTGCGCGAGCATTATGAGAATTGCTTCCAGCTGGCGATGCTGGATTCTTTTGCGGGTATTGAAGATGTGACAGTGACCGTTCGGGTGAGCCTCAGTGAAGCGGGGCAGATGGTCGGTCGACCCACTGCAACGGCTTCCGGTGGCAGCCGCACGGCCCAATCTCAGGCGCGGCGCTCCATCCTGCGCGACGTATCAGGTTGCACAAACCCACCCGTGCCTTCGACGGACAAATATTCGTCATGGTCGGAGATACAATTGAACTTTTCCATGAGCGAAATCTTGAATGCCGGCTTCTAGCGCCGTCCCTGAACATAGTTTGCCCCACTTACAGTCTGGCTGAAATGATGATGATGATTGAAAAATTGCTTGAAACCGGTCGCACACTCGCCGCCCAAATGGTCGGCTTGTTCTTGGCAGCGGCTTTCATATCGACCGCCGCTTTGGCCCAATCCGGTCCGCTGCAGATCGATATCACCAAGGGCAATCGCGACCCGCTGCCCATCGCGGTTCCCGGCTTTGGCGGCGATACGCAATTGGGGGCGCAAATTGCCCAGGTCATCAACGACAATTTGCGCCGCTCCGGACTGTTTGCACCTATTTCCGAGGCCGCCTTTATCGAGCGCAATTTGTCGCCAGACGGCACGCCCAATTTCGCCAATTGGAATGCCATCAACGCCCGCGCAGTGGTTGCCGGCGCAATTGAGCCCGCGGGCAGTGGCCGCGTGCAGGCCCGCTTTCGCCTTTGGGACACCGCCGCGGGCAGCCAGGTTACGGGTCAGCAATTCACGGCCGACAGCGGCAATTGGCGCAGAATTGCACACATTATTTCTGACAGTATCTACAAGGCACTGACGGGCGAGGATGGTTATTTTGACAGCCGCATCGTGTTCGTTTCCGAAAGCGGCCCGAAGGACAAACGCGTCAAACGCCTGACCATCATGGACCAGGACGGTGCGAACATCCGTTATCTCACCGACGGGGCCGATCTGGTTCTGACCCCACGGTTTTCACCGTCCCGCCAGGAGATTACCTACATGTCCTTCGCTGGCGGTCAGCCGCGCGTCTATCTTTTGCAACTTGAAAGCGGGCAGCGCGAAATCGTTGGGAACTTTCCTGGCATGACGTTTTCCCCACGGTTTTCGCCGGACGGTGGCAAAGTGGTTATGAGCTTGCAGCAGGATGGCAATGCGAACCTTTACACCATGGATCTACAGTCCCGGCAGACCACTCG
>JBCBZX010000329.1:0-3370 GCA_039815105.1 Pseudomonadota bacterium | reverse complement strand
TCCAAGTGCGTTTTTTGGGTCTTGCGTATTCTTCAATATACGCGCCCGCCAACTCTCTAACGGTGTCAGCCCGCTTGAGCTGTTGAGCTTCACTTGCAGGGTCGGCGCCTGATGCAATGCTTGCTTCATGCTCAAGCGCTCGTTTTCTCGCAACTTCGAGGCCGACAGCCGGGAAGCTACCGATTTTGAGCCGCTGACGCCTGCCGTCACTGGAGCGCACATATCGAAATGACCAGTCTTTTCGCCCCTGCGGCGAAACGCGTAAAATCAATCCGCGCCGCATGGTGTCGATGAATTCGGTTCGGCACTCAACCGCAACGCTTTCACAGAATTTGGTCGTCAGCTTCAAAGTCGGCATGAACTTTATGGGGTCACTGTGGGGTCAATCGAGGACGGGCTTCTTGGTCCTTCGATGAATCAATGCGGCCACTAAAGCAAGCAGTTTCAGCGGCTTAAGCGCCCCGTGGGGCGCCAACGGTTCTCGTGGAACGTAAAAAATACTGATTTGTAATCAGTAGGTCCGCGGTTCGAGTCCGTGTGGGGGCACCATTTCCGTCGAACCCTTAGTCTTTGCCCTATGAAGGTGCACCGCGTGTTGTCGCCTTGATGACGGTCGCGATCTGTCTGCTGAGATAGTGAAATCGGGGCTTGCCCTTGATTGGCCTAAATTCTCCGAAGGTGCTTACCAAGCCCTCGAGGTGCAGGGCGGTTCGCAAGAAGCTTTGGCTGACCGATGCGAGGCAAAAGGGGCGTCTAGACGTATGGCAAAAGTTTGAGGCAACAAAACGTTCTCGCGGTAACAAGCGGCACACCGACAAATAGTGTTATGTTTGGTGACGGCGCGTCTAAACTCCGAAGGCGCTGCCCGTTGTGCCGGAGCCTGAAAGCAAGGTCAGCCCGAGAACGACAAGTACAATGCCACCTGTGATGGCGGCCATATTCGTCGCGATACTCCAGGCTCGGCTCGCGCTGCCTGACACTTGCAAAGAGGTCTCACGCGCCCATACCGCCAGCAAGGCGAGAAGGCAGACCGCCCCAGCGGTGCCAGCGGACATGGCTAAAACACTGCCAACGCCCGCCCATGCGATGCCAAGTGAATTCGCGAGCACGAGGACCAACACCGCACCCGTGCAAGGGCGGAAACCGATCGAAGCGACCACACCCAGCGAGGTTCGCCAGTTTGATGCGGCTTCCACTTGCGCTGCACTGGGGGCGTGGGCATGGCCGCAGCCACAATTATCAGAGTGTTCGTGGTGCCCATCCTGGTGGTGATGGCCATCAAGATGGTGATGGCCATGCCGGCCATGATGGTGCCCATGGTCGTGATGGTGAGCATGATCATGATGATGGGCATGATCATGATGGTGATTGTGCGAATGATCATGCCTCGCGGGTTTTCTAGAAGGTTTTTGCAAGGTTTGGCGAAGCACACGCCACACCAACCACGCGCCCATGGCACTCACCAGAATATAACTCAAGCGCTCTGACCAAAGTGCTGCGGTCCGTGCGCTGCGTGCAGTCTCGCCCAAGATAAATATCAGGCCGTAAACGATAGTTATGGCCACGATGCCCTGGCAGAGTGCGGCCGCCACGGACAACCACAGCGCGCGGGCTTTCTTTTCAGGCGCGGTCAACAAATAGGTCGTCATGATGACTTTGCCATGGCCGGGGCCTGCGGCGTGGACAAAGCCATATATTGCGCTGCCAACAATGAGCCCCATGGCCGTCGCGCCGGACCGCTCTTGGGCGATGAGTGCCAGGCTTTCGGAGAGGCCACGCAAGGCGGCGCGCTGTTCTGCATAGATGGTTTGGACTAAGTCGCTCCATCCGTAACGCAGGCTAAGTGCAACCAAAACGATGGCTGGTATTGCCAGCAAAGCCAGCGCGATGGCGATGCGCACAAGATTGCTCATTTTTGGTTTGACGGCGGATGCCGACGCGGCAGATGTCTCGTTCATTGACATTTTATCGAAGCCTCTTCGGCAAAAAATGCTCCCAACTCAATGGTCGGAGCCTCATCTATACCCAGCGAACTTGCATACGCTGCCATGGACTGATTGTCGGATGGCGGAACCAGGTCCCAGCGGCAACCTTTGGGCGCGCCAGCCAATATTATCGGTTTCGGCCCCTCAATGTGCAGCATCTCGATATAATATTCCGGATCATAGACCTTGTAGGCGAGGGGAGCTTGGCTGAGGTCAAGTGCCCCCAGAAATGGAAGTACGAACTGCATGCGTAAATTGCGGCCTGGCATGGTGAGCGACACTGGCTCAAAGCGCAGCAATGGCACTGAGGCGCCGGAGTGGCTGGCCTTTATGAAGAAGCCGATTTCGGAAATGTTTGTGAGCATTTCCTTCATGAGCTCGTCTAGAGCTTTCTCCGTCGGCTTGCCATTTTTGGCATCAATGTCGGACACTGCATAGGCCGAGAAAAACTCATCCATCGTCCAATCATGGCGCATCGCAACCGCTTTGCCCTTGTCGTTGAAGAGGATTTCGACCTTCATCTCAATCCACTCGTGGGGATGGGCGAACGCCAGCTTGGGCGACAGCAGAGCGAGCAAGGCGCAAACCATGGCAAGGGTCGCTCTAAGAACCCGGCTTGAAATGCGAAAAGCTGGAATTTGGCGAGGCAGGCGAGGCAAGACAAACTCCATGGGCTTTGCTTTGAGCGCGAATCTGTGGGGGCTCATTCCAGCATAATTGGGGCGATAAAGTGTAAAACACCAGTGTGGATAGGTGGATCGTTAGCTCCGGCGTTTTCTCTGGCGGCGCCGAAGGCTCTTCAGGCTCTTGGCGTCAAAGCCGTCTGGCTTCCCTTCAAGCCACTTTATAAACGGCATCAGCCGCTCTGCCGTTCGAAGTTTGTGCGGAGTTTCGTACAATATTGCTAGCTCCGCTTCGGTGTAGTGGGCATGTATTTCGTTGTGGCACATCTGATGTAGCAGCACCGTCGGCCCGCCACGGCCTCCCTTGAGCTTTGGTATTAAGTGATGGAGGGACTGTCGGTCGGTTGGCAGTATGCTCCGCCCGCAGAGCGCACAATTGGGATATTCCTTCAATTTGACCATGGCTTCCATTTTGGGACGTCGGCAGTGAAGGGCAAGCGCGCCCGCTTTGTCTCATGCTCAACAGCATCTGCATTGCATCAATTTCCCTTGCATCGCTTGTTAAGTCGCACTATCCGCTCCACATCCGGCACCGGACCATATTTTAGACGCCACCTCCTTTTCGGATGCGGTGTCACCCGCCCAAATGTCGAGGATTAGACGATGGCAAAAGAGAAATTTGAGCGTAACAAGCCTCACTGCAACATTGGCACGATTGGCCATGTTGACCACGGCAAGACGACTTTGACGGCTGCGATCACG
>JBCBZX010000386.1:0-2663 GCA_039815105.1 Pseudomonadota bacterium | reverse complement strand
CTGGGGCATGGGGGCATCGAACAATTCAGCAAACGCGGACACCAATGCATATGTCGCGCGGTGCTTCGAAATCTATCAGGCCGCCCTTGAAACTCCTGATGGGTTCCAATTGTTGGACGACAAGTTGAAAGACTATTGCGATTACGCGTTCGACCTTGAAGACACCAATGGCGCGTGAGCCAGTTTAGCGCTCGCGCCACCGAGCTATTCTGGCTTGCGCCACGCCTCAGCGAAGGTCTCTCTGACTAGCGATCCACCCCACGCCCACGCCCACGCCCACGCCCACGCCCACGCCCACGCCCACGCCCACGAAGGGACTGAACCAGCGCATCGCGGTGCTTTGACAAGCCCTTATAAGCGCATTGTGCAGGGGTGAGCGCTGCCAGATTGTCCGCCAAACGCAGGAAGCCAGCCCGGGTTTTCGCGGGGTCGGCTGACATGTTGAGCAAGGCACTGGCACGGTTGACCGCAATACCGATGGCAAAGAGCACATCCCCCGTGCCGGGCAACTTGCGAACCGTCTGCCGTTCGGTACGGATATAGGGGTCGGCAACAAAAGCATCATCATCCAGCGCCGCCTTACCAACATGCCCCTCCGGATGAAAAAGATCGGCGTTTCGGTAAAGGCTCCAGTTCCAGCGCAAAAGCAATTGCTGGGGCGACAGGCGGTCAAAAATCCGTTCGATCATCCGGCCATTGCGTGTACCATTTTCAAAGTTGGGCACTGAAGTGTGGATCACACCCATGGGCTTGCGGAACTTCTCCTGCAGATTCCACGATGAGGGAAAGCAGACGCAGGCCGCAGACAGGTGCCATCCGGCATCCCCCCGCGCCATGATCACAAAATCATCTGCCACAAGCAGTGAAGCCCTCATAAGCGGCGACCCATCCGGCTCCGGTTCAGCAGGCACAAAGCTCGCTGCACCCTTCGCTTTAAGGTGCCTCTCCACCAGTTCAAGGCACTCCAACTGGCTCGCTTCACTGCCTGGCTCAGCCGCATAAACATCGTCGAGACGCTCGGCCAGCAAGCGTCTTTTCTCGGCAAGATAGTCCCGAAGACATGCCGGTTCTTGAAGCCAGCTATTTGGCGACAATGGCTCAAGACCAACTTTGAACAATGGTGGCGGGTCCAGCATGGGCTGCACCTTTAGCGGTTGCGCAGCTGGCCCGAAATATGGCCCAGCACGGCGCTCGCGGCGTCCAACACATTGGAACCAGGCGGGAAAATGTCCGCCACACCGACGTCGCGCAAAGCCTGAAAATCCTGCTCGGGGATGACACCGCCAACGATGACTATGATATCGTCCCGACCAGCATCACGCAGCTGAGCCATAAGCTCCGGAACTAACGTTTTGTGCCCAGCGGCAAGCGACGATACACCAATTGCATCAACACCGCTTTCAATGGCCCGGCTGGCCACTTCGGCGGGTGTTTCAAACAGGTCCGACAGATCCACAGTGTAGCCAGCATCTGCAAAGGCTGTGGCAATGATTTTGCCGCCGCGATCGTGACCATCCTGCCCCATTTTGGCGACCAGAATGTGCGGCGGCCTGTTGCCACGTGAGGCACCAAACTGCGCGATACGTTCGCCCAGCACTTTATACTCCGGGTCACCTTTGTAAGCATCGCCATAGACACCGGAGATCACCCGCGTCACCGCACTGTGCCGACCAAACGCCCGCTCCATGGCATCGGAAATTTCGCCCAAGGTTGCGCGGGCGCGGGCAGCTTCGACCGCCAGCTCCAACAAATTGCCCTGCCCCGAGCCCGCTGCCCTTTCCAACGCTTGAATGGCATTTTCATGCGCCTGCGGGTTCCGGGTTGCACGAACCTGTTCCAGCCGCGCCACCTGCGCCACACGCACTTTTTCATTATCAATCTGAAGCACGTCCACCGGCGGTTCATCTTCCACCACATAGCGGTTCACGCCCACGATCACCTGCTCGCCCCGATCCACTCGTGCCTGACTGCGGGCCGCAGCTTCCTCAATCCGCATTTTGGGCAGGCCCTGCTCCACCGCTTTGGTCATACCGCCAAGGCTCTCAACCTCGTTGATCAACTCCCACGCTTGATCGGCCAGGTCGGTCGTCAGGCGCTCCACATAGTAGGAGCCGCCCAGCGGATCCACCACATCCGTAATCCCCGTCTCATGCTGCAAGATCAGCTGTGTGTTGCGGGCGATGCGGGCTGATTGTTCGGTGGGCAGCGCCAGCGCCTCGTCGAACGAATTGGTATGGAGAGATTGGGTGCCGCCCATCACGGCGGCCATGGCTTCGACCGTGGTGCGGATGATGTTGTTGTGCGGGGACTGAGCGGTGAGCGATACGCCCGACGTCTGGCAATGGGTGCGGAGCATTTTCGACCGGTCGGACTGGGCGCCGAAGTCGGTCATGATCTTGGCCCACATCTGACGCGCGGCACGCAGCTTGGCCGCCTCCATAAACACGTCCATACCGATGCAGAAGAAAAAGCTCAGCCGCCCGGCAAACGCGTCCACGTCCAGCCCCCGGCTCATGGCGGCGCGCACATATTCCATCCCGTCCGCCAGCGTGTAGGCCAGCTCCTGCGCCAGCGTCGAGCCCGCCTCCTGCATGTGATAACCGGAGATGGAGATGGAGTTGAATTTCGGCATCTGCCGCGCGGTGTACTCGATAATATCCGCG
>JBCBZX010000209.1:0-5565 GCA_039815105.1 Pseudomonadota bacterium | reverse complement strand
GCACACCTCTGTACGCCATCATCGGCTTTTCAGAGGTGATGGCGGAGGAGCGCTTCGGGCCGTTGGGCAGTGCCCGATACAGCGAATATCTCCGTGACATCAACCGCTCCGGCACCCACGTGCTTGATCTCATCAACGACCTGCTGGACATTTCTAAAATTGAAAGTGGCGGGCTGGATCTCGACCCCGAGGAAGTCGACCTGAATGATGTCATCGCATCATGCGTTTCATTGATGCAGCCGGAAGCCAGTGCGGAGCGTGTGATCATGCGCACGTCGCTGTCCACCTCTGTGCCAAGGGTTTTGGCTGACACCACTTCCGTTCGTCAGATCGCGCTCAATCTGTTGTCCAACGCTGTTAAATTCACCAGCGAAGGCGGGCAGGTGATCATCTCGACAGCCCGCATGCGTACCGGCGAAGTTGAGTTGCGCATCCGTGATACGGGCGTCGGCATGTCCCGTGATGAACTTGAGCATGCCCTCAAGCCTTATCGTCAATTGTCCAACGGGCTAGGCGGCCGCAACCAGGATGCCTCTCAAGATGCCAGGCGGGGTACTGGCTTGGGCCTGCCACTTACCAAAGCCATGGTTGAAGCGAATGGGGCTGAGTTTGCGATCCATTCAGAGCCCGGTCAGGGCACATGGGTTGTGGTGGCCTTTCCCAAGGAGCGTGTTCTAGCTGCCGACTGACTGATTGAACGCACCTACAAAGGGGCTAACCGGGCTAGCGGACAAAAAAAGGGGAGCCATAAGCTCCCCAGAGATATTGCTGCGCCCCGCGGAATGAAGAGCGATGAGTGTGGACGACGCCAGCATGTGCGGTTGCATTTGGCCGGTGTGTTGCGACCTTCATGCCATCCACCGGCTTGCTGATATCTTGCCGACTTATGCGGCATTTTAACCAACCGTTCTGCTTCGGAGCGAGCGGTTAATTCTGGCGAAACGCTTGGGTAACCATGAAAGAGCGAACTGTCCCAATTCGGAGCAACATCCGAGATTGCGGGTCATTTGTCCCCGTGGGATAGAGGATCATGCCGTCTCACGAATTCAATCTGCCGCGTTTGCTTGTCGAACATCGTCTGTCCGCTTCGCAACTTGTGGCGTTGGACAAGGCCCAAGCAAACTATCTGGGAAATGTCATGAGGGCCCGGGCGGGCGACAGCGTTCTGCTGTTCAACGGGCGAGACGGCGAGTGGCGGGCAGAAATCCATGCAGACGATCCCAACGCGCGGCGCCCGAAGCTATACCTGATTGTTGCCGAGCAAACGCGGAAGCAACCTCCTGATGATGGGCCGGAACTGAGATACCTCTTCGCGCCGCTGAAACAGGCACGACAGGATTATATGGTTCAAAAGGCTGTGGAGATGGGCGCAACGGCCATCTGTCCGGTGCGCACGGATCGAACGCAGGTCGCTCGGGTCAATGCGGACCGTCTCACGTCAAACATTCGAGAGGCCTGCGAACAGTGCGGCGTGCTGTCGGTTCCCACCAGCGAACCATTGGCAGCGCTGACCGGCATCCCAGACATTGCGAATGCCGCCGCCAGTAGTGCTCCGGCCTTGGTATTCTGTGACGAACGTGCGCCGGTTCGGGACCCAAGCCATGCCATCGCACAAATTAGCCAGACACGTTCTGTTTCAGTGTTGGTTGGGCCCGAAGGTGGCTTTTCCGATGGTGAGCGCGACATGTTGTTGCGCCTTCCCAACGCGGTTCCCATTGCAATCGGGCCGCGCATTCTGCGGGCGGACACTGCTGCAGTCGCGGCACTGGCCGCCGTGCAAATGGTTTGGGGTGATTGGCGGCGTTGAACGTGGTTTCAGCACAATTGTCTTGCGATTGGCAGCCAATTGACGCCAAGAACGGTGCAGATGTGATCTGTCCGGTCACGCCTCAGGAGACTGTCCATGCACATTGGCAAAACGAGTGATGCAATCACCGATCCATCGCAGCTTGCCGGCTGGATGCAGTCCGGTTGCACCCCCCGTGAGAATTGGCGCATCGGCACTGAGCACGAGAAGTTTGGCTTCCGGCTAGATGGTCACGGACCGGTGCCCTATGAGGGGTCCGATGGCATTGGCGCGCTGCTTGAGGCGCTGCACAACAAGCTGGGTTGGAACCCCTATCTGGATGAGGGAAATGTCATCGCCTTGGTTGATCCAAAGACCGGCGCGTCCATTTCTCTCGAACCTGGGGGTCAGTTTGAGCTGTCGGGCGCGCCTCTTGAGACGATCCATGAGACCTGCACAGAGTCCAATGCCCATCTGAGTGTCTTGCGAAAATGCGCAACTCCGCTGGGGATCGGCTTTTTGGGTCTTGGCGCAAGCCCGGTTTGGTCACTGGCCGAAACGCCCAAGATGCCCAAATCTCGCTATGACATCATGACGCGCTACATGCCCACGGTGGGGTCCATGGGCCTCGACATGATGTATCGTACGGCCACCATTCAAGTGAATATCGACTTTGAGAGTGAAGCCGATATGCGCGAGAAATTCCAGATTGCGCTCAAGCTACAGCCGCTGGCTTCAGCGCTGTTTGCAAATTCACCCTTCACCGAAGGCAAGCCCAACGGCCATCTGACGTGGCGTTCCCACATTTGGTCGGACGTGGACAATGGCCGCGCAGGGCTCCTGCCATTCGTGTTTTCATCAGATTTTGGGTTCGAGGCTTATGCACACTGGGCACAAGACGTGCCGATGTATTTCATCATTCGCGATGGTCACTATATCGAGATGACTGACGTAACGTTCCGCCAATATTTGCAAGACGGAAAGACGGTCGATGGCGTCACCCACCGGGCGACATTTGGCGATTGGGATGATCATTTGACAACGCTGTTCCCGGACGCGCGCATCAAGCGCTATATGGAAATGCGCGGCGCGGATGGCGGGCCATGGCGCAGAATATGCGCGCTTCCTGCTTTCTGGATTGGTCTGTTGTACGACGCCCAGGCGCAGGCTCGAACCGCTGAGCTTGTGAGTGACTGGACCCTGGAAGAGGTGCAGGCCATGCGGGCTGCGGCGCCGGATCAGGCATTGCGCACACCCTTTCGGGGTACCGACCTTCGGAACATCGGGCGTGAAGTGCTGGATATTTGCCGAGATGGGCTCAAAGCCCGCAACAGGCTCAACTCGTCCGGCCTGGACGAGACAGTATTTTTGCCGCCGCTTGAAGAGACGGTGGTGTCAGGCATCACGTCAGCCGAGGCAATGCTCAAAAAATATCACTCAGTATGGCAGGGCGATCTCGACCGCATATTCATCGAATACGCTTACTAGAGCTGGCCAGCCAGCCGTCGACCGTGCCTACTCGGCGGGCTCGTTCATACCGTGCCCGTTTCCACGACCATGTGTTGCTGATCCGTTGGGAGCAGTTGGCATGGATGATACGCCACTTTGCGTCGCTTGAGGCTTGGCGCGAGTATCAAGCCGGATTTCGCCAGAGTTTCCTGTTGCCTTCATGGAAGGTCTGCTCGGGCTGGCCGGTCGATCAACACCTGCTTCCCAATATGGGGTGGGGGTGTAAAGGCCAGCAAGAAAATCAATGAATAACCGAACTTTGGCCGGCAGGAAACGTCGACTTGGGAAAAGCGCAAAAATCCCCACATCCCTAGATGCAGAATATTCTGGCAGCACGATCTCAAGTTCGCCGGCTTTGAGCTGCTCGCCAATGTCCCATGTCGAACGCAGGGCAATGCCAACACCGTCCATCACACATGTACGCACAACATCATTTGAGTTGGTAATCAACGGCCCTGAAGGCCGCAGTGTCACTTGGCCTTCGGGGCCCTCCATCCGCCACACATCCTGCGACGCCATGGTTAGGCAGGTGTGACTGTCCATATCGTCAAGGGTGCTCGGGCGCCCGTGCTCGTCCAGATAGGCTGGTGTTGCGCACAACACCCGCTGAACGGAGGCCAGTTTGCGTGCCACCAGAGATGAGTCCGACAGTTCCGCAATGCGGATCGCCAGATCATAACCTTCACCCACAATATCCACCATCTCGTCCGACAGAACCAGATTGATGGTCAGGTCAGGATTGTCCGACATGAAACGATGCAGGTGCGGCGCTATGTGCATGCGCCCAAACGATGTGGGTGCCGAAATCTTCAACGTGCCCCGGGCCAGCGCAGACCGCCGGGCGACAAATGCCTCCGCCTCTTCAATGCCCGCCAGAATGGCGACAACACGCTCGTAGAAGCCTTGGCCGGCTTCCGTGAGTGAAATCTGGCGGGTGGTGCGTTGCAGCAGACGTGTTCCCAGCCTGTCCTCAAGCCGTCGCAGGCGCTTGGAAACAACGGCGGGAGAAAGCCCCAATTCTCGACCTGCAGCCGACATGGATCCGGCCGTGACCACCCGGGCAAAAATTTCAAGATCGGCAATTTGAGTCATGTTAGCTCCAACCGCAGGCACGCAAAAGTGTGCGCCGTATTCTCCTTAAGATAGGGCAGTATTCCATCTAAAGGGGATAATATCTCGTCGCACCTTATCTCAACAACTCTAAACCACCAAACCGGTAGTGCCGTTGTACACCGGGCGAAATTGGAATTATTTATGCCGTGGGGGCGAAAGTGTTGTCCCGTTATACGGTGTTACCGCGTCATCGATGAGAATGGACGCCGCGGGCGGCGACGAATATTAAGGGTGCGGTGCACCGATCGAACACATCTGTTTATACCGCGTGCCGGTACGCTTTATCCGGGCCAAATAGGAGTTTGAGATGTCTGCAATTGCCTTTCCAAAGCCTGACGATGGCGTCATCAAGCGGCGCTCTGAGATCGTTGCCGGGTTGGCAAAACTCCTGCCAGCGGACTGCCTGATCACCGATGAGCGTGAGCTTGTCCCCTATGAGACCGATGCGTTCACGGCCTATCGCCGGGTGCCGCTTGCAGTGGTGCTTCCCGAAACCACCGGGCAGGTTTCGGCGGTTTTGAGCTTTTGTTCGCAAAGCGGTGTGCCCGTTGTTCCCCGGGGGGCTGGTACTTCCCTTGCAGGCGGGGCTATCCCTCAAGAGGATGCTGTGGTCATCGGCGTGTCAAAGATGTCCAAAATTCTCGAAGTGGACTACGCAAACCGCACGGCCAAGGTGCAGGCCGGGGTTACCAATATTTCCATCACCGATCGTGTTTCGCGGGAGGGTTTCTTCTACGCGCCGGATCCGTCCTCACAATTGGCCTGCACGATTGCCGGTAACATCGCGATGAATTCCGGCGGTGCGCACTGTCTCAAATATGGCGTCACCACCAACAATCTCATGGGCGTCAAAATGGTGCTGCTCGATGGCACTATCGTCGATCTGGGCGGCGAAGCATTGGATGCGCCGGGCTATGATCTGCTGGGCCTTGTGTGCGGTTCCGAAGGCCAGCTTGGCATCGTAACCGAAGCCACGGTGCGCATTTTGCGGTCGGCGGAGGGCGCGCGCCCGGTGCTGTTTGGCTTTGATACCCCCGAGATGGCGGGGTGACATGGTAGGCCTCTAGCGCATAGCCAATGATGTGTTGCCTTGAGAGTGACCCTGCTGCCATCTGCTGAGAAAAAGGAGAGGGGGGAAACCGTCGCTTGAGGCGCTC
>JBCBZX010000395.1:0-2510 GCA_039815105.1 Pseudomonadota bacterium | reverse complement strand
TGCGCTCAAATCCGGCAACTTTGGTGCCGAGGACTTCTTCACAAAAGCGGACAGGGTGCTCGGCGCATGAGAGAGACCACGCATCGCGAACAGATATGCATGCTGGCGGCCTCGCTTTTTGATCGCGGTCTCACCCATGGCAGCACCGGCAACATTTCAGCCCGCACAGAGGATGGCGGGCTTCTTGTTTCACCGACAGGCAGCAGTTTCGGCCGTCTGGACCCCGCGCGTCTCAGCCGCTTTGACGCCAATGGCCAGCATGTGGGCGGCGACCGGCCCACCAAGGAAATGCCCCTGCATTCCGCCTTTTATGACACGCGCAGCACGGCTGGCGCAGTGGTGCATCTGCACTCCTGCCACTCCGTCGCGCTGTCGATGATGCCGGATGTGGACGAAGACAATTTCGTGCCGCCACTTACACCCTACGCGATCATGCTTTTGGGCCAGGTGAAGTTGCTGCCGTTCTTTCTGCCCGGAGATCCCGGCATGGGCGAGGCCGTGCGCGGGCTGGCGGGCAAACGCTCTGCCGTGATGCTGGCCAATCATGGGCCAGTGGTGGCGGGCAAGGATGTCCAGGCAGCCTGTAACGCCATTGAAGAATTAGAAGCGACGGCCCGGCTTGCGATGCTGATGCGTGGCATTCCAGCAAACCGACTGAGCGAAGACCAGATCCAGGCTGTTGTGACCAAATTCAACGTCGATTGGGACAATTGATCCGGGTGTCCGCCAATCTGGGCTTTGTTTACACGGATCGTTGGCTGCCCGAGGCGATGCATGCGGCGCAGGAAGCGGGTTTTCAAGCCGTGCAATGCTATTGGCCCTAGGACACGCCAGCCTCAGAGACCCGCGCGGCGTTTGAGGCAACCGTTCTTCGAATGCTGGGGCCCAGCATAGTGAGGGGCAATTCGGGTTAGACCGGTTTTGCGCCCTGCCGGGTCGTCAGGCGGCGGCACACGCGGCCATTAAGCAAGCTAATGACTATGCCGCTCAGAGTGATGCAGGTGCCGGTCATGTCATGGCCGGGTTTTCGGAGGGGTCAGAGGCGCGCGCGGTCTATCAAGAGAACCTGCGACGTGCGTGCGGCTCTCCTGATCGCGTGATCTTGATCCAGCGGTACAACCGCCATGACGCGCCTTTCAGACCTTTTGCCGAGTATCGGTCACATCCGGTTTGCAATTGGACCCGACCGATTGGGCAGGCACGCCAAGGGAACCGCAGATGCTGGAAAAGCCGAACCGGCGCAAATGCGCATCGCGAACAAGGGCAAGTCTGAGCGAATGACTGGGTTTGGAGCGCTTGCCCGCCGACTGTTTGGACACTTGTGAACCGCTGTGCGAACCGGACGGGTTTCTGGGGGAAAAATTCCGGACACGTGAGGGTTTCACATGACACAGTTGAAAGATCTTTGGGTGACAAGATCCTGCGCATCGCGCCGTTGCGCGCATCTGTCGGAAAATCCATGCCAAAAGGTGCATAAGACGGCCGGTGATCTCGCCCTGTGCAACACGCTTTCTAGATCTTTCTAAGGAGCGCAAGCAAGGTCGATTTCTCGTTGGTGTCGAGCGGTTCAACAACCCCGTCTACGGCGTCTGTCAGCACCGACTTTGCGTCCGCAAGAAACAACCCTCCTTTGTCCGTAAGTTCCAAAAGGGTCATGCGCGCATCATGCTCACTTGTCTTGCGTATCAGAACGCCTTTGCTCTCAAGGTCTCGCAAGAGCCGTGTCAATTGCGAATTGTCCCTCCCCATCGCAGTCGCAAGAGCCTGGATCGAGCAGGGCTGCATGGCTTCCAACTGCATAAGCAACAAGCTGCCCATGGGTCCCACGCGTGCGTGATCGACCTTCGGCATCGTCTTGTGCATCTGTGCATCTAACTTGCGCATGACGCGATCAAGTTCGTGGGCAAGGCTCTGAGCGTCTGACATACGAAACCGTTTTATTGGACAATGTCCAATAGTGTGCTACGTCCCAATCAATTGGAGCAAAACGCCCCGCTTGGGTTGGGCCTAGCAGATGAGACTTTGAATGGCAAAAACATCAGTTGTGATCGTTGGTGGCGGGTACATCGGCGCGACATTGGCAAAGAGCCTTGAGACAGATCTTGATGTCACGCTTATAGAGCCTCGTGACAGGTTCGTGCATGCGCCGGCCATGGTGCGCGGTTTGGTGGATAGCGCGGTCCGCGAGCACGCGCTCATTCCCTACCACAAGCTGTTGACCAAGGGCCGGCTGGTCAAATCAAGGGCCACAGCCGTTCGGGCCGAAACCGTTGTCACAGCTGCCGGCGATGAGATCCAAGCGGATTACATTGTGCTCTCGCCGGGCGCATCGAATGGCAGCATTTTCAAACCCGGGGACGAGACCATCGACGCCTTCCGCACGGCGCAGGGACAGACCGAGCAGCGGATCAAAGACGCCGGCACAATCGTCATTGTCGGTGCAGGGGCTGTTGGAATTGAGCTCGCCGGTGAAATCCTGCATCGCCACCCGACCAAAGCCCTTTCGCTTG
>JBCBZX010000026.1:0-16789 GCA_039815105.1 Pseudomonadota bacterium | reverse complement strand
TCAATAACCATTGGTAGATGGCAGCTTTATGCCGTGTTTGATCTTTCTGGGTTTGATGTTTCCGGGCTGAACCGGAATTCACTCCGTTGTGTGCGAGTCTCTCCCGCCCGCAAAATCACACTGGGGAAGTGATCGTGGTGAACGGCGTCCGGCCACAATTGCGGCTCAAGGGCGATTCCGCCCCAGGCGTTCAGTGGCAGTCCATCGAGCCCCGGCACTGGGCAATCAATCTTATGCCCGCAATAGACCTGAATGCCCGGCTGATCGCTCCACACTTCCAGCGAAAGCAGCGCGTCAGGAGCGGTCACTCTCGCTGCAAAGGTCAAGTCCTCCAAGGCCTGATCGGCGACACAGAAATTGTCATCGAGAACAAGCGTCGTGCGCTCTGCAATCGACCGGCCATCGGTATAGTCCCGATCTGTGCCGGTGGCATCCGCTATGTCGCCGGTGGGGATGAGGTCGTCGCCGGTGATGGTGTAGCGCGTTGTCGGCAGGTGGATCACATGGTCGCGAATATCGCCCTGTTTGCCTTTAAGGCTGAAATAGCTGTGGTGTGCGAGATTAAACAAGGTGGGTGCATCGGTGCTGCCCTCATAGGTTACGGCCAGTGTACCGCCCGTCACTCGAAACGTCGCGCGCACACTCACCGTGCCGGGATAGCCCGCTTCTCCATCGCGGCTGATGAGGGACAAAATGCAATAATCCTCGCCATGGCCTTCCACAATCCAGTTGCGCTTGCCAAAGCTGGCGGCACCGCCGTGCAAGTGATGTTCCTTGCCCGCATTGTCGAGTTGGTAGCCCACACCCTCGAGGGTGAAGCGGCCATGGGCAATTCTATTGGCGCAACGCCCTGCCGTCGCCCCAAAAAAGGGTGAGTGCTCCGGGTAATGTTCAAATTCCTCAAAGCCAAGGACCAGAGGCGCGTCTTGCGCCACATGCCGCAAATCTTGAACCACCGCGCCCCAGGTCAAGATGTGCGCCGTCAACTCTCCCGATGAAATACAGATCCGTTCAACCGCACTTCCGTCTGCGGTGGTGCCGAAGTTCTCCCGCATTCCCGGTGCCAAAAGCGTCAAAGCCCCAGCCCTCCCGTGCAGATATATTTGCGCTCCAGATATTCATCGAGGCCGTGGCGGGACCCTTCGCGGCCAAGGCCGGATTGTTTGAATCCACCAAATGGCGCTTCCGGCGTGGCGATAACGCCCTCATTGATCCCCACCAAGCCATAGTCCAACGCTTCTGCCACGCGAACAGAGCGGCCCAAATCGCTGGTGCAAAAATAGGCTGCAAGGCCAAAATCCGTGTCATTGGCCATCGAAATGGCCTCGGCTTCTGTTTCGAACTTGAAGACCGGTGCGACAGGGCCAAACACCTCCTCGCGGGCGATGCGCATATCCTGCGTGGCATTGGCCACCACGGTGGGCTGGTAGAAAATGCCATCCCCATCCATGCGCGCCCCGCCTGTTTTGATGTCGCCGCCCTTTTTGCGGGCGTCCTGCACCAGATCAGACACTTTCTCTAACGCCCCTTCATTGATCAGCGGGCCTTGATCGTGGGTGCCTTCCAGATTGTTGCCTGCGGTCAGTGCCTCGGATGCGGCAACGAGCTTGTCCACGAACGCATCATAGATACCGGATTGGACGTAGAACCTGTTGGTACAAACGCAGGTTTGGCCGGCATTGCGATATTTGGCGGCCATGCCCGCTTCAATGGCCTTGTCGATGTCGGCATCGTCAAACACGAGGAAGGGGGCGTTGCCACCCAGTTCCATCGACATTTTTTTGACCGTTTCGGCCCCCTGTTGAAGCAGGATTTTGCCGACCCGGGTGGAGCCGGTGAAGGTCATCTTGCGCACGCGCTCATCGGCGGACCAAACCTTGCCGATGGCCGATGAGTCCCCCGTCACAACGTTCACCACACCTGCAGGCACCCCCACATCTTCACACAAAGCTGCCCATGCCAGACCAGAGAATGGCGTTAACTCGCTTGGTTTGCACACCGCCGTGCACCCCACTGCAATAGCTGGGGCGATTTTACGCGCCAGCATGGCGGAGGGGAAATTCCATGGCGTGATGGCGGCTATGACACCAACCGGTTGTGTGATCACTGAAATACGGCGGTCGGGCCAGGGGCTGGGAATGGTTTCGCCATAGGCGCGTCTCGCTTCTTCCGCAAACCAAAGCGTATAGGCCGCAGAATTGGCAATTTCGCCCTTGGCCTCCGCCATGGGCTTGCCTTGCTCTTCCACCAACAGGCGCGCCAGATCCGCCTGATTGTCCATGAGTGCGGCGTGCAGGTCGCGCAACAGATTGACCCTGTGTGTGACACCCGAGTGGCGAAAACTGTCAAAGGCATCGGCCGCTGCATCAACAGCGTTTTTGGCGTCCTGGTTGCCACCATCGGGGACATGCCCAATCGAGTGCAGGGTGGCAGGGTTTACAACTTCTATAGTGCCGCCGCCAACAGCATCGACCCATTGGCCGCCAATGAAATTTTTCTGGTGTTTGAGGCGTTCGAAATCAGCGGCCATGCAGGTTCTCCATAGATGTGTTGGGCAGACTATAGGGGTGCGTTGGCGGGAAGCGACCCCAATTCTCAGCTTTGCCGCTGGGAAGTTTCATTTTCTCCATTTTAGAAAAAATCTCTCGCCCAACCATCGCGTTGACTTGAAAATGCCGCCGGACCAAAACCCGGCAAAAGATCATGACATGATGGAGGCGTACCCATGGAGCGCATCACCAAAGGCTCGCTGCAGGTTGCAGCTGAACTTGCAAATTTCATCGACAACGAGGCCATTGCTGGTACCGGCGTGACATCCGAGGCGTTCTGGGCCGGTTTCGATGCTCTGGTGGCCGACATGGCGCCGCGCAATGGCGAGTTGCTGGCCGTGCGCGATGACATGCAAACCAAGTTGGACGATTGGTACTGCGCCAATCCCGGGCCCATTGTCGATATGGGTGCCTACAAAGCGTTTCTCGGTGAAATCGGTTATCTGGTCCCCGAGGGTGATGCCTTCTCCGTCGAAACCAACAATGTTGATCCGGAAATCGCATCGATCGCCGGTCCGCAATTGGTGGTGCCGATTATGAATGCGCGGTTCGCCCTCAACGCTGCGAACGCCCGTTGGGGGTCATTGTATGACGCCCTATACGGCACCGATGCCCTCGGCGATACGGCAACCGGCAAAGGCTATGACGCCGCACGCGGTGGGCGCGTGATTGCCTGGGCGAAACAGTTCCTTGATGAAAGCGTGCCTTTGACCGGTTCATGGACCGACGTCACCGGCTTTGCGGTCGTCGATGGCCAACTCACCATCACCGGCGCCAATGGCGATCTGGCGCTCAGAGATTCTGGGCAGTTTGTTGGCTACAAAGGCGAGGCATCGGCTCCCCGCGCCATTATGTTCGTCAAAAATGGCATGCATGTCGGCATACACGTCAATGCGCAGCACCCTATCGGAACAACAGACCCGGCCCACATCTCCGACGTCTGGCTTGAGTCTGCTTTGACCACCATCATGGATTGCGAAGATTCCGTGGCCGCTGTGGATGCGCAAGACAAGACGCTGGTCTATCGCAACTGGCTTGGCCTCATGAAGGGCGATCTGGAGGAAACCTTCCAGAAGGGCGGCGAGACGGTGACCCGTAAGCTGCATCCGGACCTTGATTTTTCCGCCCCAGATGGATCCGATGTGACCCTCAAAGGCCGTTCGGTCATGCTTATTCGCAATGTTGGGCATTTGATGACCAACCCGGCGGTCCTCGATGCCCAGGGCAATGAAGTGCCCGAAGGCATGATCGATGCCATGTGCACGGCCCTCATCGCGCTGCATGATATCGGTCCCAATGGTCGCAACATGAACTCTCTCGAAGGCTCCATGTATGTGGTGAAACCCAAGATGCATGGCCCAGACGAAGTGGCCTTTGCCAATGAGATTTTTGCCCGGGTGGAAGACGTGTTGGGCATGGCTCGCCACACCATCAAAATGGGAATCATGGATGAGGAGCGTCGCACCACGGTGAACCTGAAGGAGTGCATTCGCGCTGCCAAGAACCGTGTCGTGTTCATCAATACCGGTTTCCTCGACCGCACCGGCGATGAGATGCACACATCGATGGAAGCGGGCCCGATGATCCGCAAAGGTGACATGAAGTCCGCGCCCTGGATCAAGGCCTATGAAGACTGGAATGTTGATATTGGCCTTGAATGTGGGCTGGCGGGGCCCAACGCTCAAACAGGAGGCCAAATCGGCAAAGGCATGTGGGCCATGCCCGATATGATGGCGGCCATGCTCGAACAGAAGATCGGCCACCCAAAGGCCGGCGCTAACACGGCATGGGTGCCAAGCCCCACCGGCGCAACGCTCCACGCCACGCATTATCACAAGGTTGATGTGCACGCCGTACAGGCCGAACTAGCCAAGCGTGACCGGGCGAGCGTTGACGATATTCTCTCCATTCCCGTGGCGGTGAATCCCAATTGGTCCGACGAGGACAAGCAGCTCGAACTCGACAACAATGCCCAGGGCATTTTGGGTTATGTCGTGCGCTGGGTGGACCAGGGCGTCGGTTGTTCCAAAGTGCCCGACATCAATGATGTGGGCCTGATGGAAGACCGCGCAACGCTGCGCATCTCGGCTCAGCACATGGCCAATTGGCTGCGCCATGGCGTTGTGAGTGAGCAGCAGGTGGAAGACACGTTGCGCAAGATGGCGAAGGTGGTGGACGGCCAGAATGCCGGCGATCCCGCCTACCGGCCCATGGACGGCAATTGGGACAGCTCCATCGCTTTCCAAGCGGCCCGCGAGTTGGTGTTTGAAGGCACGACCCAACCATCCGGCTACACCGAACCCATCCTGCACCGCCGCCGCCTGGAGCTGAAGGCGTTAAGCTGATCGGCCTAGCGCATTCAATGTTGCCTTTTTGTTCTGTCCAGACTAGCTCTGGAGAATGATTGGTGACCCAGAAATTGGACCGGTGCATTTGGTAGAAGACGGGCAAACGGGTGACCGTTTTCTCGTGTACTCCAGCAGTGGAGGCGAGCGCTTGGACATTAAGTTCGAAGGGGACACCCTTTGGATGACCCAAGCACAGATGGCCGAACTGTTCGGGCGTGATGTGGCTTCCATCTCGAGGCACATTCGAAATGTGTTGGATGGAAACGAGTTGGATGAAGAAGGCAATTTGCGGAAAGTGCAAATTGCTAGCTCTACAAAGCCGATTACCCTCTACAGCCTCGATATGGTGATCTCGGTGGGTTACCGGGTCTCATCGAAACAAGGCACACTGTTTCGCCGTTGGGCGACACAGGTGCTCGTTCGCTTCGCCCAGTCCGGGTTCGTGGTCGACAAGGTGAGGCTGAAATCACCCGATAACCGAGACCGTATTCGCGAGTTGCGTGAAATCGTTCGCGATCTACGGGCGGACGAGGCCAACCTCTATCTGGAGTTGCGCGCAATATGCGCCCTTTGTCAGGATTACGATCCAAACTTGGATCAGGCCCGCGAATTCTATCAGCGCACCCAAGCCAAGCTCATCTATGCGGTTACATCCCACACTCCGTCCGAGATCATTCTTAAGCGTGCCGACGCTGCTAAGCCCGACATGGGACTGCAGACCTGGCCTGCCGAGAACATCCGAAAAAAAGATGTCACCGTTTCAAAGAATTTCCCAATGTTATATTTGACAAACCCACTCCAATGAATCATATTAGAATCAACACGTTAGGTTGATTTCACTATGTCCGTTCTGTCTAAATCCTACTTTCATTGCGAAGCCGCTGCTTTTGAGCACATTGAAAGCGTTCTTTTGCCCCATGGCCCTACCTGTCCGCATTGCGGCGGTACAGATCGCAGTAAGGCGCTAAAAGGCGTTCGCACCAAGCCAAGCAAGAAGCACCCTGAGGGCGTTGAACGTCACGGTCTCAAGAAATGCTACGATTGCCGTGGTCAGTTTACCGTGCGCAAAGGCACTATCTTTGAGGAAAGCCATATACCGCTGCACAAGTGGCTACAGGCGATCTACCTTATGACTTCTAGCAAGAAGGGCATTTCCAGCCATCAGATGCACCGTACTCTGGAGATCACCGTCAAAAGCGCGTGGTTCCTGACGCATCGCATCCGCGAAGCTATGCGCTCTGGCGATCTGTCCCCGATGGGTGGTCCTGGCATGGTGGTTGAGGCTGACGAAACATACATCGGTAAGCGTGAGGTTCGCCGCGAAAGCGATCAACGCCGTGGCCGTCCACGCAAGAACAAAACCAGCGCCGCCGATAAGAATGCTGTTGTGTCCCTAGTCGAGCGCGGCGGTCGCGTTCGCAGCTTCCATGTCGATCACGCCACCAAGGCCAGCGTGTCCAAGATTGTTTGGGAGAACGTGAACCGCGAAAGCACGTTCTTCACCGACGAAAGTCGTCTCTACAATGATGTTCGCCCAATCATAGCCCGCTCTGAAAGCGTGAAGCATTCTGCTAAAGAATATGTCCGTGGCGACGTACACACCAACACGGTTGAAGGCTATTACAGCATCTTCAAACGCGGCATGAAGGGCGTCTATCAGCACTGCAAAGAGAAGCACCTGCACCGCTATCTGGCGGAGTTTGATTTTCGCTACAACAACCGCATGGCGCGGGGCGTGAATGATGGTGAGCGCGCGTTGAATGCGTTGCAGGGTGTCGTTGGTAAGCGATTGAGATATGAGGGGAATTGCTAAGTCGCAGCGATTCACTCAATAAAATCAATACGATTCACCAGCTAGATATTGACTTAGGCGAGTGAAATCATCATATTGGGGGCAAGACAGCCCTTTCTCCGCAAAAGCGCTCCTGAGCGCCTCCAGAAATGGATAGCGGATCGTGCGGGCTGTCTTTCCGTATCTAGTAGTAGCGTTTGTTTCCTGATCGCCAGAGATCGAATTCGGTTTCGATCTTGTCAGAAATTAGCTTGTAAGACCTATCGTCTCCTAATTCCCATAAGCGCTGCACAGCCCACGCGGCATAATCGGCAACCCATAGAAGCGGCTCTTCTGACGATTGTGGGAAGCATATCTCCCATCGCTTGCGGTCAAGAGCGCTCTGAACAGCGTTATTCACGCCGTTTTTGAATGAAGCCTTGGTTTTGTTGGTGCCCAAAGAGGCCGCAGTTATCAGTGTTTTATCGTATCCCAAGCATCGCTTCGGGCCTATGTGTTTAAAGTGATAGTACCATGCATACCGGTAGAACACGTCCTCTGATGTGCGGGTCTGCGGTTGCGCCTTGTCTTTCTCCAAGATCGTAAAATCGGCCTTGAAAGTTCCCTTTTGCAAAAGCTCAAAAACTTCGTCACGGGTTGCTTGAGCATCAGACGTTGCGTGTAGTTTGTTGCGGTCTGACTCCCCGGCGATCTGCAAATCGCGCCGGATTCTTAAAAGAGGCGCAAATTGGTCGGCGTCTTCAGTGATGATAGAAGCCAATATGAAATATCGACTAGCACCCTTTTTCTTTTTGAAAACGAAATCACCAGCTTCATCGGCATATAAGAAGGTATTCGACAATGACTGAAGCCCCAGAGAAGGAAAGTGATTCCAATTCTCTAGCCCAAATCGACAAGTTCCGCCAAGCGGCCAGCGACCTAGAGGCTGACGAAAGCACGGAACGGTTTGAAAACGATCTGCGAAAGATCGTGAAGCCGCCGGACGCAGACAAAGACGACAAGTCAGACAAAGAGAAGCCCGCTGATTGAGCGGGCTTTTTCATGAGCCCAGCCTCAATCTGGCGGCGGGTTTGTCAACTATAACATTGGGAAGAATTTCCTAACGCAAACAGAAATAAGCGAACTCAATCGGCTGACCGATATTTTGCTGACGATCCTAGAAGACCAGCTCGAGATCGGTCGCCTCACCCTGATGGGCGAAGCCAAGAATTTGCTGGATAAGCAACTCTCCGACCTCGGTAGGGTCGTGCTTAAGGGTGGTGGCAGTGTCAGCAGAAGTGATGCCGACGACGCGGCGCATCGCGAGTATGATGCGTTCAGCGCCCAGCGGAAGTTGGAACGACAGCTTGAAGCTGCCGCCAACATTGCCAAACTCAAAAGAGAAGCTGAAGCCGCCGGTCGAAAACGCTGACGACTACAAAATCGCGCTGTCTTGAAACTCGATCTGGCGGGCATGGTGTCCGAGTAGAACGTGGGACACGATGGCCTGACCCTTGGGATTTGGGCGACTGCGGGTGGGGCCAGAACCCTTCACATCAAGCGGGACAGCGCGGGCAGGCTTCTCTTTTTGTGTGGTCATGATCGTCTCCATGGCGAGAACCGAACATCAGCGTTCGGCATTTATCATGATGAGGATACGCGCCACTTTTGTGAAAGGTTCGCCCCTATTTCATCATGTCTGCCATGCGCCTGGCGCAGGCCATGGTTAACAAAAACTTGCCGTCAGTCCTGCGTGAAAACAAACACTTTTCGCGGGTGGAACGACCCAGCTTCCACGGAACCGAGCGCAAGCAGATCGCCCTTGCACGTCGTATAGGCATCATCGGCCATCAGCGGTGCATCGCGCCCGCGCAGCAGGACCGGATTGCCAGACCGTATCCGCGCCGCATCGCCTTCCGACACCGTGATTTCCGGCAGGGCATCCAAAGCGTCAATGGTGCTGAGCAATTGCTCGTCCAGAGCGTCGAGATCCCCTTCCAGCTCCACCAATTCTTCCAGAGGCACCATGTCTTCTTCGGTGAACCCTCCGACAGCCGTTCTCCGCAGTGCGCTGACATGGCCATGGCATCCAAGCCGCTCCCCCATGTCCCGGGCGATGGCGCGTACATATGTGCCCTTGGAGCAATCCGCCTCCAGCGTGCACGCATCGGTCTCCCAGCCAACTATGTCTAGCCGGCCAATATTCACGTCCCTCGCCTGCAGCACGACCTCCTCTCCGTCGCGCGCCAGATCATAAGCCCGCTCACCATCCACCTTGATGGCCGAGAAGGCTGGGGGAACTTGAGAGATGGTACCTGTGAAATCCGGCAACAAGGCCTCCACATCGGCGCGGTTCGGGCGCATGTCAGAAGAGGCGACCACCTCCCCCTCAAGATCATCGGTGGAACGCCGTTCGCCCCAGGCAATGGTGAAACGGTAGGTTTTGGTGCCGTCCATCACATAGTTCACTGTCTTGGTGGCTTCGCCCAGCGCGATGGGCAGCAGGCCCGATGCGAGCGGGTCGAGGGTGCCGGCATGTCCAGCCTTGCGCGCCTGATACAGCCATTTGACCTTGCCAACGGCCTGCGTGGACCCGAGGCGGTAGGGTTTGTCGAGAACGAGCCATCCGGAAACGGCGCGGCCCTTTTTGCGTCTAGCCATAAAAGTGCTCAGCGTTGGAAATCGTCTTTCGGCGCGACGTCAGCCTGTATTGCGCCAGTCAGTGGCGCTGCCTACCGATTGGCATGGTGGGTGACAAGGGCTATCCATACTTGGAGTTTAAGAGGGGCGCCGTGTTGGACGATCAGATATTGAGGCAAACGCAAGCGGCCCGCTTGAACGACGATGCAAACCAACCCGTCCAGTTCGAGCAGATCGTGTTCTCTGGCGGCGGCACAAGGTGCTTTTGGCAGGGCGGATTTCTTGGCGTTATCCGCCAGCCGCTGGGATTGTCGCCAAAGCGCATCACCGGGGTCAGCGCAGGCGCTTTGTCGGCGGCAGGCTTCATAGCCGACAACGCGTCGCGCGTCTTGGCGCTCATGGGCGATGCGTTTGAACGCCATTCTTTGGAACCGGTGGTGCCTGCGGCGATTTTGCGGGGCAAAGCGCCCCACGAACGCATCTACAGAGCCGTCATCAGCGAAGCCATGGATGCCGCAGCATTGGATGCAATTGCGCAAGGCCCACAATTCCACATCACGCTGGCGGTGCCGCCCAAATGGCTACCGCCTCTTGCCGGAACCTATCTGTCTTTTGTGTGCTACAAGCTGGACCAGATCATCCGCTCCAATCCACATATCGTGCTGCCGTCAAAGCTGGGTGCGCGAAAACTCATGGTGGATGGCAGGCAGGCGGCGCGCGATGGACATTTGGTTGATCTAATATGCGCCGCCGCCACCATCCCTCCCGTGTTTGGACTCGCGCAATGGCCCCCCGGTTCCGGGCGTTATGTCATGGATGCCGGCACCACGGATAATGCGCCAATGCCTGAACCCGATGAAGGTCAAACACTGCTGCTGATGACCCGGCACTACCGGAACCTACCCAGCGCTGCCCGCCTCACCTGTGTCGAGCCCAAAACGCCGGTGCCTGCCAGCAAACTGGACTTCAGGTCCCGTGCTAAGATCGAACGGGGCTGGGCGATTGGCGAGCAAGATGGGCACAGCTTCCTGGCCGAGTGCGGGCTTTAGTCTGATACGAGGCCCCGGTGGTTGCCGAATGGCGCGACCGCTAGGCGATCAGAGGCTGGGGTTCCAAACCTTCGTTGGAAAGCAGATCTGTTTTGGGCATCAGGGTCAGCAGCTGTTTCGTGTAATCATGTTGGGGCTTGGCAAACAGATCTTCCGTATCCGCCACCTCCACCAGCTTGCCGCCGCGCAGTACGCCGACCCGATCGCACATCTGGCGAACCACTGGAAGGTCGTGGCTGATAAACAACATCGTCAGGCCCAGATGGTCCTGCAGATCTTTCAATATGTTCAAAATTTGGGCCTGAATCGACACGTCCAGCGCGCTGGTGGGTTCATCGCAGATCAAAAACCGTGGCTGGGTGGCCAGGGCTCTGGCAATGGAGATGCGTTGTCTCTGGCCGCCTGAAAATTCGTGTGGGAACTTCTTTCCAGCGGCTGCACCCAGGCCCACTTTCTCGAGCAATTGGTCCACATGATCATTGATCCGAGCTGCTGGAATGACCTTCAAATGCCGCGCAGGCTCTGCGACAATGTCTTTCACCCGGTGGCGTGGATTGAGTGATGAATAGGGGTCCTGAAAGATCATCTGAATCTGACGAACATAGGCCTCGCGTATGTCTGCGGAGGCCCCAGACACTGTGGTGCCGTCAAAATGCACTTCGCCGCCATCGAGCTGGTGCAGCCCGGCAACCATTCGGGCGATGGTGCTTTTGCCTGAACCGCTTTCCCCCACCAGACCGAAAATCTTGCCCGGCTCAATGTCGAAGCTCACATCATCGACGGCTGTAAAATAAGTCCGGCGGGAGGCGATGAGGCTGTTCTTTTCAACGAAGCGTTTGCGCAGATTTTGCGCCCTCACCAGAGGGCCTTCTGATTTGGGTTGCGCGGGCCAGTCCTGCGCCAGCTCTTCCACCGCAAACCGTGTTTCTCGGCCACCATAGCTGATCTGGGGGAAACGGTGCAGCTTGCGATCCGGCCGGGGCACGGCTGCGATCAGGCTTTTGGTATAAGGATGGTTGGGGCGGCCCATCACCTGCTCGGTGGTCCCCGTCTCCACCACCTCGCCCTGATACATCACGGTGACGCGGTCGGTGGTTTCAGCGATCACGCCCATATCGTGGGTGATGATGATCACCCCCACCTGCCGCTCGCGAACCAGATCTCGAATGAGGTCCAATATCTGGGCCTGAATGGACACATCCAGTGCGGTGGTGGGTTCATCAGCAATTATGACGTCGGGCTCCGAGCACAGTGCCAGCGCGATCACCACACGCTGGCGCATGCCGCCGGAAAACTGGTGGGGGTATTGGTCAACCCGCGTCACTGGATCTGGAATCCCCACTCGGTCCAACAGGTCAATCGCGCGGCTCTTCGCTTCGGTCTGGCTTACACCCAGGTGCTCGGTGATCGTCTCCACCAATTGCTGGCCAACTGTAAAAAGTGGGTTCAGCGACGTCAGCGGGTCCTGAAAGATCATCGATATTTTTTTGCCGCGAAGATTGCGCATGGCAGACCGGTCCAGGGCAGAAATCACTTCGCTGCGGAACTGCACCCGTCCACCTGCAATGGCCCCGCTGCCATCCAGCAAACCCATCACTGCGGCACCAATAGTGGATTTGCCTGCGCCCGACTCACCCACCAGGCCGTGTATCTGGCCGGGCTCCAGCGTAAGCGAAGCGTCCTTCACCGCCGTGAAAAGGCCGCGCCGGCTTTCGAAGGTGACCGAAAGGTCGTCGATTTCAAGAACGGCCATGGTTTTGCCTCAGCGCAGTTTTGGGTTGAGCGCATCGCGCAGCCAGTCGCCCAGAAGGTTGACCGACAGCGCGAGGAGCAAGAGCGTGATCGATGGAAACAGCAAAATCCACCATTCGCCCGAAAACAAAAAGCCCTGACCGATGCGGATCAAGGTGCCCAGTGACGGTTGGGTTGGCGGCGCGCCGACACCCAGAAACGACAAAGTCGCCTCCGCAATGATAGCCAGCGCAAGTGAGATGGTTGCAATCACCAGAACCGGTGACATTACGTTGGGCAGAATGTGCCGCAGCATGATGGAGCCTGAGCTGCGTCCGATGAGCTGCGCGGCGGCCACATATTCACGGCTCTTCTCCACCAGTGTCGCCCCCCGCACCACCCGGGCGAACTGCACCCAGTCCGACAGGCCGATGGCGATGATCAACACCCATATCGCCATTTCGTCGCGAGCGCCCACCGGGGTGATGCCCTTGGCGATACCGAAGATGAGAATGGCAACGAGAATGGCCGGGAACGTCAATTGGACGTCGGCCACACGCATGATCACCGTGTCGACGCGTCCGCCCATATAGCCAGCCAGAAGCCCCAGCGTGATGCCCAATGCCATGGCGAAAGCCACGGCCGCAAAACCCACAAATAGCGAGATGCGCATGCCAAAAAGGATGGTGGAGAAAACGCCCCGGCCCTGGTCGTCGGTGCCCATGAAAAACTCGTCACCAGTGAAGGCGTTGGGCGTCATGGGCGGAGTGAAGCCGTTCATCAGGTTCAATGACGCCGGATCATAGGGATTCGTTGGCGCAATGAGCGGAGCGAGAAGCGCGGCCCCCACAAGAATGAACACCATGGTTCCCGAAAGCATGGCCACGGGCGACCGCCGAAATGAGTAGGCAAGGTCTGAATCCCACCAGCGGGCAAGTCGCGAGGGTGCGGCCTTTAGGTCATCCGAGGTCGCGACGGTTTCCGCGTCCGATGTGTTCTGCGTGTCCAGCGCCATGGTGATCTCCTAACCGCCGCTCAGTGTCCGCTGGCGCGGCCAGCGCGCAGGCGTGGGTCAATCGCAAAATAGAGCATATCGACGATGAGGTTGATGGCGACGAACATGACCGAGATGAGCATCAGATACGCTGCCATCACAGGAATATCGACGAATTGAATGGCGTTGATGAACAGCAATCCAACGCCAGGCCACTGAAACACCGTCTCTGTGATGATGGCGAAAGCGATGATTGAGCCGATCTGCAGGCCCGTTACTGTGATAACCGGCACCAGAGTGTTTTTCAGCGCATGGCGAAAATTGATGCTCTTCTCTCTGAGGCCCCGTGCACGCGCGAAGCGAATGTAATCCGCTCGGAGCACCTCGAGCATTTCAGACCGCACCAGCCGCATGATCAGGGTCATCTGATAGAGGCCCAGCGTGATGGCGGGCAAAATGAGGGCCTTAAGGCCGGACGTTGTTAGGAAGCCGGTGGACCAGAATCCAAGATCAACAGTCTCGCCCCGTCCGAAACTGGGCAGCCAACCCAATTCCACCGAGAACAAATAAATGAGCAATATGCCTATCAAGAATGTCGGGAGCGAAACCCCCACCAGACTGAGGGTCATGATGGTGTTCGCCGCCCATCCATCCCGTCGGATAGCCGTGTAGACACCCAGTGCGATGCCGCCAACAATGGCCAACACGCCGGAGACAAAGGCCAACTCCAGCGTTGCCGGTGCCCGCTCCGCAATGATCTCGGCCACCGGGCGCGACTGGCGGTAGGAGATGCCGAAGTCACCTTGGACGGAGCGTGCGAGGAAGTTTGCGTATTGCACCGGGAAGGGGTCGTTGAGACCAAGCCGATCCCGCAGCCGTTCAATATCTTCGATGGTGGCTTCCTGGCCTAGAAGGCCTTCCACGGGATCCCCGACAAAGCGGAACATGGAGAAGGCAACCAGCCCAACGACGAGCAAAACGAGAATGGCCTGAAATACGCGGCGGATGGTGAAAGCTAGCAGGGTCTATTGGTGTCCGTCTCGCCGCAGGTGGTCAAGCGGCAATTGCAGATGGCCGCACCAACCTTTGGGCAAATGGCGTGGCTAACTGCTCAAAAAGCGAACGGCCGGCCCTGAATTTGAAAGGGTCGACCGTTCAATAGCGTGCGCAAAGACTGGGTTAGTTCACCGTGACCCAGCGCAGGATAAAGAAGTTGTCGGGCCGTTGGGTGAGCTCGATATTCTCCCGTGCGCCCCACAGGAGCGGCTGCACATACATGGTGTTGTAGGCCGCTTCGTCCTGCAGGATTTTTGTAACCTCATCCACCATGGCCTGGCGCTTGGCAACATCGATTTCAGACTGGATCATGGGCAGAAGCTCATCCACACGGGCGTTTGAATAGTCACCAAAGTTCCAGGAACCGAGCTTTTTCTCCGGATTTGGTGTCGAGGCCAGGAAGCGGATCGGATGCTCGGCATCGAATGTGCCCGGGCTCCAGCCCAGCAGGTACATGTCGAAATCATCTGCCCGCAGGCGCTCCCAATAGCCGCGCACTGGCATGGCTTCGAGTTCAGCGGTGACCCCGATTTGGGCCAGCATGCCCACAACGGCCTGACAAACCGCCTCATCGTTGAGGTAGCGATCATTGGGGCATTTCAGGCCAAACTCGAAACCGTCCGCATAGCCGGCCTCGGCCAGCAAGGCCTTTGCGCCATCAACATCCAGTGCCGGGCGGGCGCTATTGGCTTGCGAATAGCCGTTCATGGCTGGGCTGACCAGCTGGCTGGCGGGCTCGGCGGCACCACGCATTATGGTTTGCAATATGGCTGGCACGTTGACGGCCATGTTCACCGCTTTGCGCACGCGCACATCTTTAAACGGATTTGGCTCACCCGCATTCGCGCCATATTTCAGCGTCTCGGCCTGGTGTGGGAAGCCGAGCATGATGACGCGGGCCTCAATGCCCTGAATGACCTTCACCCCGGGGTCCTGCTGCAGGCGGGCCGCATCCTGGATCGGCACCGGGTTGATCAGGTCGACATCGCCGGACAGCAATGCGGCAACGGCTGTCGCCGGGTTCTGAATGGGTGTGAACTCCGCGCTGGTGATATTGTGCTCGACGTCACCCCACCAGCCATCAAATGGCTCCAGCACGGTTTTGAGACCGGGCTGCCGCTCGGCCAGCACGAAAGCGCCTGTGCCATTGGCATTGAGCGTTGCGTAGTTCTCGCTATCCTTGGTCGGGCGCTCGGCTGAGTTCGCTTCCGCCCAACCCTTGTCGAGGATCATAAAGTTAGCAATGGAACCGGGGAAAAGCGGGTTGGGCGCATTGGTGTAGAAATCAATGGTAAAGTCATCCACCACTTCCACACGGCTCACCGGGGCGAACCAGGACGATGTGTCCGCTTCTTCGCTGGATGCGCGCTCGTAGGAAAACAGCACGTCTTCCGCTGTGAAAGCCGCGCCATCATGGAAGGTCACCCCTTCACGCAGATTGAAGCGCCAGCCTTCGCCACCATTCTCGCCAATCGGCTCGAAGCTTGTGGCCAGTGCAGGCTCGACGGCCATATCCTTGCCGCGGCGCACAAGGCCTTCATAAACATTGTTCAGGAAACCCAACACCGGGGCGGCATTCACAGCATGGGGGTCCATGGTTTGAGGGTCTGTGGTGCCGGCCCATTTGAAAGTTTCGGCGTAAGCCGCGCTGGCCATCAGCGCGGTGGCGGCTACGGCCGTTGCGGCCTGTTTGCAAAGGTGCATTTGGGGGTCTCCCTGTTAGGCGGTCCGAGCGTGGAGCGGACCAGATGCGACAGGGTGGCACATGGAGCGGCAATCGCAAAAGAAAACGGGCGACCCGAAAGCCGCCCGCATTCACATTTCCGTTCCTCAAAACGAGGGCCGATTAGAATCAGCCACCCGCCGTTCGCGATTTGCCTTCCGCAATCAGCCGCCCATTGAGAAGAATTTGAACTTGGGATCGTCTTCCGGTGACACATCCGTGCCCACAGCGTCCGTCATACCCCAGTTCAACACTTGGTGGTGGATTGGCAGATAAAGCTGCTGATCCTGCACAACTTCCCAAATTTCACTGATGGTTGCGTTCCGAGCGTCGAGATCTGTTTCGGAAGCCAGCGATACGATCTTTGCGTCCACATCGGCGTCGGAGAAGCCCGTATTGTTCCACGAACCCCGGTCGCCGCCACGTGTGTGCGTCAAGAAGTTGAAGATGTACTCGGAATCGTATGTCGGCACGCCCCAACCCAGCATGTAAAAGTTGGTTTCGCCGTTCTGGATCAGCGGGAAGTGCTGAGCCTTTGGCTTGGCGTCCAGGTTCACCGTGATGCCGATTTGACCCATCATGCCGACAACGGCCTGACAGATGCCTTCATCATTGATGTAGCGGTCGTTCGGGCAGTCGAGGGTGATTTCGAACCCATCGGCATAATCGGCCTCAGCCATCAGCGCCTTGGCGGCATCAATGTCCGTCATCGAGGACGAATCCATCTCTTCGTTCCAACCGTTTACAAACGGTGGTGCGATCATACCTGCGGGCTGTGACTGGTCGCGCATCACCACTTGTTTGATGGCATCGCGATTGATGGCCATGTTCATGGCACGGCGCACGCGCACATCGGCCAGCGGGCACCAATTTGATTTTCCCAGCAGCACCGTAGCCACTCCTCAGACGGTAGCGGATCCTGATAATG
>JBCBZX010000463.1:0-1550 GCA_039815105.1 Pseudomonadota bacterium | reverse complement strand
CAGAAGTTTGCCCCGCTTTGAAAGCGTCCAACGCCTTTTGCCGTTGAGGTTGGCTCTTATTGCCGTGGATAGCAGCCGAACTGACGCCACGAGCATCCAAATGCTTGCTGACCCGGTCGGCCCCACGTTTGGTGCGCGCAAACACGATGGCGCGGCGATCCTTGATCGGTGCCAGGTAAGCGGCCAGGGCTTCCTTCTTTTGTGGCGCTGGCACATGCATCACGGATTGTTCGATGCGCTCGATGGGCCGGGACACGGCGGCAACGGCAACTTCCTTTGGATTGACCTGAAAATCCGCTGCCAGCTTGCGAATCTGCTTGGGCATGGTGGCGGACATCATCACGGTCTGGCGTTTCTTTGGCAGCTTGCCCATGATGCGGCGTATGGCGGGCACAAATCCCAGATCCAGCATTTGGTCAGCTTCATCCAGAACCACCATTTTGGTGTCCGCCAGGCTTAGAGCGCCGCTCTCCATATGGTCGAGCAAGCGTCCGGGTGTGGCGACGATAATGTCAACGCCACGAGCCAACGCCTTGATCTGCCGTCCGGGCTTCACCCCGCCAACCACCACGGTCACGGAAACCGCCATAAACTGGCTGTAGGCTTGCGCATTGTCGGCGATTTGCTGTGCCAGCTCACGGGTGGGTGCAAGCACGAGGGCAGGGCTGTGCTTGGGACGGCGCAAGCCATCGCTTTTGGCCAGGGCTTGAAGCATTGGAAGCACGAACGAGGCGGTTTTGCCCGTTCCGGTTTGTGCGATGCCAAGAATGTCGCGACCTTCCAGCATGGCCGGAATAACGTCCGCTTGGATGGGGGTGGGCGATGTATACCCTTGGCCGGCAAGGGCGCGGGTGATGGGTTCGGCCAAGCCGAAAGAGGAGAAATCTGTCAAAATGGTCTTTCCGTCCCGGTCCCGCAGATGATGGCAGGATCGAAGCAATGTCTGTCAGCAAGCTAGCGCAGAAAAGCTGGCGGGAGTTGGGTCTGCCAAATTGTTGGCAGTTCAATTCGACCGATCATTGGCCGGAGCCATCGGTCGGTGGCCGCTGACATTCATCGTCATCTACGCAGGCCTTTCGGTCTATGAACAGATAAATCAGGCAGTGGCAAGGCAAATTCAACCAGCGCCGCCGCCGCGCAAACAAATGGTGGAGCCTGAACTGCGCCCAGACCCCACCACCTTAGGGCTTAAATTATCAGCTGATCACTCGGCGGCGTCGCGAAATACGGGCGCGGCGGCCATAATGTCGGCATCCACACTGTCCTCGAACTGAACGAAATTATCAGCAAACATCTGCTTGAGTTGTGCCGCTTGCTCATCATAGGCGAACGGATCGGCCCAAGTCTGACGGGGTGTCAAAATGACATCTTCAATCCCGTCCACTGACACAGGAACCTCAAAACCGAAATTGTCGTCTACTCGGAACTGCGCTTCATTCAGTGTGCCGTCCAGGGCTGCGGAGAGCAGCGTTCGTGTTGCCTTGATCGGCATACGATTGCCCGTGCCATAGGCACCGCCGGTCCACCCGGTATTCACCAGCCAACAGGTG
>JBCBZX010000074.1:0-11394 GCA_039815105.1 Pseudomonadota bacterium | reverse complement strand
GATCCCATTCTGCTACCTTGATCCCCCCTTGAAGGCATCACACTAATCGACACAGGCCGCGCGTCAACCGGCGACAAGGACCGTGTCAGTGATGAGCTAGAGCGCATTGGCGACGCGGCTGAAGCGCTTATACGTTCGGTAGACCCTGCAACAGCCGCCATTGAAAACTACAATGATGGCATAGAGCTGCTAAATCGCGCCCTTGAAGCTGGTGAGATTAGCCAAGCCCAGTTTGCAACGGGCACAGCAGGGCTAGAGCGACAGCTCAATAGCGCGAGGCTTGCGCTGGAAGGCGTCAAAGCCACAAACGACAACGTACTCCGCGTCGTGGGCCGGACCCGCACCGAGGTCGACCAAATGGCGGCCGCTTTCGACCGGGCAAAGAACCCGGTGCAGGAGCTGTCGCTTACGTTCCAGGATGCTGCGGCATCGGCCAACCAGTTTGGGCAGGCAGCTTCGTTCGCCATTAGCCGGGCGCTATCTTCTGCGGCCGCGGGTCAAGGTATTGGCAATCCAGCACAGGTCGCACAAGACCTCTTTTTGGGCAGCGCGGTCAACGACGGCCTACAACAGGCTTTTAGCCCGACCAGCGGACTTGGAATTAGCCGACTGCTTACGGGCGGTGGTCCGAATTTACAAGTAACTGGCGCGGCGCTTGACGAGTTTCTGAACCTAGGTTCCAGCACCGTATTTGGGCCTGGCGCGGGCCCGTTTGCCCAAGCTGGTGCCAACTTCAACTTCGCTAGCGGCATTGCCAGCATCGGCGCCGGCCTTGTCGGGAGCTTGTTGTATGGCAGTTCGACCGAAAGCCAGATTGGCAGCACGATTGGCGGTATTGCCGGAACGGCACTCGGCGGCCCGGTTGGTGCGATCCTCGGCACGTTAGGCGGTGGCCTCCTCGGCAGCCTATTCGACGGCCCGCCACCACCGAACAAAGAAGGCAACACCATCATCGACCTCAATGGCAACAGCGTCAGTGTTGGTGGCCAGGAGGGCGACAAGTTCAGCCAGGAGACCCGAGACGCTTCCTTGGCCATTGCCCAGCAAATCGATGCCTTTGCCGACCTCTTGACCGGCGGCACAGGCACCAGTCTTGAGGGCAGCCTGCGGGTGGGTGTCGGCGAGCGTGACGGCATCTACTTCGAGACCGGCACCGGGCTTAACAACACAGAGTTTGGGTTCGGCAACGAAACCCGCCGGTTCTTTGACAGCCCCGAGCAGCTTGTCATCGCCGCTTTTGATGACATCCGTAACGCGGTGAGCGATCAGCTTGACGGCACGCTCCAGCAATACGTGCAAGCGCTAGACGTCACCCAGGACATCGACGTAGCCCGGGTTACGGCTGACCTCCAGCTATTGCAGTCAGGCGGTGCCATTTTCGAAGAGCTGGCAGACCAGATAGGGCCGTTTGAGCAGCAGTTTAATGCGGTGAACGCGGTCTTCGATGAGGCTACGGCACGGTTGGAAGACCTGGCTTCAACCGGTGTCGATACGTCGATGGTCCTAAAGGGCCTGAACGATAATCTAGACCTGACGCAAAGCATCATCGTTGGCAACTTTGAAGAAGGCCTGCGCAATGAGCTGCTGCAAACCTTCAGCCCATCGACTCTTGAGCTGATACAGCTGGGCGATCGTCGCACCGCCGCACTTCAAGAGGCTCAGGCCATTGGTGCCAGCGAGGATCTGGTAAACCGGCTATTTGACACGCTGTACGATCAGATTATCCGCGTTGATGAGGCTGCTAACGATCTGGCAGATACCACGTCGCGTTTGAGCGTGTTCTCGGGCTTTGGCAACCGGTTTGGCAACGCAGCCGACCGCCTGTTAACAGACCCAACGCTGTCGCCGCTCTCACCTGAGGCTCGGCTTGCTGAGGCTGAAAGCCAGTTCTTTGCCGCTGCCAACTTGGCCCAGAACGGCACCGGCGATGAGCAACTGAATGCGCTGGAGCAATTAGAGACGCTGACGGACTCATATCTCCAGGCCAGCCGCGACTTTTACGCTAGCAGCGAGGGGTATTACGACGATTTCCAGGCTGCCCAGGACATCCTGCGGAACACCGAGAGCTTCGCCCAGCGGGAGATCAACCTTCTAGAGGCACAGCTCGCCGAATTGCAGAAGCTGAATAGCTCGACGCTGCCGTCCTCGGTGGCGGGCGTGGCGATTAATGATAATCAAGACTTCGGCGTCAACGCGACGGTCAACCAGCAGCTCGCGGCCCTAAGCCAGACATTTGATACGCCGTTTACCCAGAATTTCGGCAACAGCAACTTCATCAACTATGCCTCGACGCTCAATGCATCGCAGCTAGGCCAAGTCAATTCTATCCTGGCAGCCGCCGGGCAAGACCCTCTCGCATTTAACACGGGCGGTTCGTTCACTGTTGGGGGCATGCCTGGCGTGGATACCAATGTGATCCCGATGGCGTTGACCCGCGGTGAGGTCGTGAATGTCAGCCGTGAGGACAATATGGCGGCTCTTAAAGAAGAGATTGCCTCGCTTAACAGCCGGATAGACCGCTTGACTGCGGTTGTGGCGGCGGGTGCTACTGAAACCGTTGGTGCTATCCGAAAGGGCAGCATGCCAGAGCAGCGTATGGCCAAGGACAGCGCCCGTCAGTCGGCAGCACCGGTGAAACAGGCGTCATGATACGCTACATCGTCGAGGTCGACGCTTACGACCCGGTCGCCGCACAGGAGGAAACCCAAAGGTTTGCCAGCCAATATGGCGGGTTCACGACCGCGGCAACCGACACGCCGGCCAACACGCATTTCAAGCCAGTGCTTAAGAACCCGGGTAATTTCGAGCGTCGTCTATTTGCACGCAGCACGACTCAGGGCCGCAGCGATGTAGGCTTTGGCGAGATCGTTCTCGATAACACCAACGGCAGCCTCGACTTCTTGATCGATTACGCCTTCGACGGTCGCGCCTGTCGCCTGTATCGATGGGATGACACCGGCCTGTTCAGCAGCCGCGAGCTGATTATTACCGGCACGGTAGAGCAGCCCGATTTCTCGGAGACAGAGATCACGCTGCTATTCCGGGACCGGCTGGCAGAACTGAACGACACGCAACTAACCCAAGAGGTCTACGCTGGGGCCACAACCAGCACGGGTAACAGTGCTGAGGGGCGGCCTGAAGACATTCAGGGTCAGCCCAAGCCAGTTGGGTTTGGTGTTCTGCTGTCGGTGCCCGCGGTGCCGGTGAATGTATTTGACCTGCTGTATCAGCCCACATCGCGGCCCATGGCATCGGTACAGGCGGTGCGGGACGCTGGTGTGGCTCTTACGGCCACCAGTAATTATGCCGACATACCGGCACTTAGGGCCGCCAGTCTGTCACCAGGCCAATACGCCACCTGCTTTAGCTTAGGCCTCATCCGTCTGGGCGGTTCGCCATCAGGCGTCATAGCGGTGGACTTCACCACGCTAGACACCACGGCAGCCGACATTGTGGATGCCATGCTGCTCTATGCCGGGTTTGGTGGCTTGAGCGTTGTCTCACGAATTGACCTAAACGCAATAAATGCAGCGCCTTGCGGTATCTGGGTTAACGGCACCGATAGCGTGCTCCGGGCTGCTACGACTGTGCTTAACAGCATTGGCGCTTACCTGACCGTCAACAGATCAGGCCAGTTTATCGCTGGGCGGCTGGATCTGCCGACGGGGACGCCCCAGGCGACGTGGCGCGATTACGAGTATCTGCGCGGTGTCGAGCGCGTGCGCACCGGTGATCAAGGGCAGGGTGTCCCGGCGAAGGCCGTGACGGTGCGCTATGCACGGCGTTGGTCCAACGAGGCCGCCGATAGCTTTGCCGGTAGCTTGTCAGCCGAAGACAGGGCGCTGCTGAGCCAGGAATACCAGTCGGTCAAAGAAGAGGATGCCACGGTCGCGGTAAAGCACCTGCTGGCGCCCGAATTGACGTTTGACACGCTGCTTACAAACCAGGCGGACGCGGAAGCTGAAGCCACACGACGGCTGAACATCTACAAGGCCCGGCGCGACCGGTTCGAGCTGTCGTTGCCCGCACGGCTGGGCCCGATTGATCTGGGCGATGAATACGGCCTGCAACTCAACCGGTATGGCCTCGAGAACGGCAAGTCGTTCCGACTCATTGGCCTTGTTGAAGATTATGAGTCCGAAACCCTGACAGCGGAGATATGGGGTTGAGCTTTTTCCTACTGACGCCAAACCTTATCGACAGCGCGACCGTCACCGGTACGGGCTGGCTGCCTGAGCTGCCCATTACCAATGTGCAAGATCGTGTGTTGCAGAACGTGGCCCGGTCGGATGGCGTGACGGCACCGACGATCAATATCGCACTTGACCGTCCCCGTCCCGTGAGGGGCATTGTCTTGATGCGGGATACCGTGGGCCTGTCGGGTTCATATCGAATTATCGGTAGCAACAACTCGGATTTTAGCGCACCCATCTATGACAGCGACGTCATTGAACGTTGGCCGCGAATATTCGACAGCGCCAATTTGGAGTGGGACGACCCGCGCTTCTGGGACGGTAAGCCACTGCAAGAGGATATCGACGGCCTACCTCAGGACCTGATCCACGTCCTGCCAGCAGACATAAGCGCGCAGTATTGGCGCATCGAACTCACCGACACAGGGGTCAATATCGGTCGCATTATGATTGCGGGCGGTTGGCAGCCAAGCTTGGGGCCTGAATACGGAGCCACGATAGCGGTGGAAGACCAGACACTGGTCAGCGAAGCCGATGCAGGCACAGAGTATTTCAATAACAGGCCAAGGCGACGGATCGCCCGGTTGAGACTTCCAATCTTGAGCAAGGATGAGGCGCTTCAACAGGTCCTGGAAAGCCAGCTCAGATACGGCATTCAGGCCGAAATATTCCTGATTATCGATGCTGACGACCAGCTCAATTTACAGCGCCAATCCTTCGTGTGCCGCCTGCAAGAGCCGTCGGCAATGGAATATGCGTTCTTCGACCACAACTCGGCTAATTTCATCTTGAGGGAGTTGCTTTAGATGCCTTTAACCCAGCAGCAAACCGACGCTATTGCTCGGCTTAGCCTGTATAACAGCAACCCTTACGATGCCACGCTGAACCCACAAGGGCTGGCGGCAGGCGGCGCGTTGCCACCCGCTGATAACTTCATTAACGCGGTCTACGACGTGCAGCTGGCGGCTCAGGGGGTCGTCATCTTAGTAGGCGACGCCGATGGGTTTGCCAGTGACGCCGCTGATGCGCAAGCGGCTGCCATCACCGCCCAAGGCGGTGCAGAACAGGCTGAAACCGACGCCATTACTGCCCAGACAAGCGCTGAAACAGCCCAGGCTGCCGCAGAACAGGCCCGAGACGATGCGCAGCAGGCGGTAATTGATGCTGGTACAGCGGCTGGCACGGGCAATTTTACCAACTTCAATTCGAGTGGCTTGGCGGATTTGAATGATCTTAGCGTTGGTGGTGACGCCGATCTAAGTGGTGCAAATGCGATTGGCTTTAGCCGCGTCACCCAAACAAGTGCCGTAGCGACCGGCAGCAGTAGCGTGACGCTTCCCGGGAGCCCTGCCGATGGCGACCGAGTACATTTACGCCTGGACGGCGATTATTCGGCATCAAACGCCACAGTTGGCCGGAATAGCAACAATATCAACGGAAGTGCAGCAGATCTGGTTATCGACCAGCAGCTAGCGCCCCGCGTAGTGGCGCTGGAATGGGATAACGCGGCAAGCAGCTGGGTTTTTGTTAGTTCACGACTTGAAGAGATTAGCGGCGGCGTCGGCGGTGGCGTTAGCACGGCAAGCTTCTGGGCATTTGTGGGGTCAAAATAATGGCTAAAACAGCAGTCTGGCTTCATGCGCCAGGATCACCGAACACAGACCGTTATTTTAAAATTGGCGCGACAATCGAGGCCACGGACTTTGCCAATAATGTGTCGTTTTACACCGTACCAACCGGCAAGCAACTAATTCTTCAGGGCGCGTTTGGCTTTCGAAATACATCTATCGATAAGAGGTTTGAGCTAGTGCCGTATACTGGCGCTCGTGATTGGGCAGCTAGGGCGGTAGTCCCACCAACCGCAACTGTCGCCATTAACGGCACTTCAGGGCCTCTTGTAGCTAGTGGGTTCTTGGAAGACGTCCCTCCAGGCATCGAGCCGGTTTATATCAACGCGGGCAGTACGGTATCAGAGCGTTTTATGCAAATTGGCGAAACGCTTCAAGCCACTGATTTTGCCAATAACTCAACGTTCTACACTGTCCCTAACGACAAGCGCTTGGTGCTCAATGGCTTTATGAATTGGCCCAACAATGCTCCCGCCGATGGCGAAACGCTATTTCAGGGCATGACCAGCGGCTTTGACTTTCATGCGCCGTTCATTGTTCCGTCTGGCCAGGTTTTAAAGGCGAACGTTACGAGTGGGGTTTGTGTGGCCACGGGCTTCCTAGAGGATGACACATGATCTTTTCAAAGCTTGTCTATCGTCTCCGCGGTGAAGGCATCGGCGGCAGCACGACGCTTTCGCGCGTGGTTTATGGCGCGGCTCTTGGTCTTAGCACCTTGGCGGCATGGTGGGTGTTCCACGGGGTTGACACCATAGCGCTGATCCATTCTGGTTTGACGGTGCCTGCCGGATGGCTGGCAATGACCTGGGGTCATGGAGCGTTTCAAAACCCCCATGAGCAGGCCTTGCCGGATATCGACCGTAAGATCCAAGAAGAGATTGCCGATGGCTTGCCGCTGGATAAGGCCATCGAAGAGGTCACAACCGAGAAGCACTCGTGGCTAACGTCAAAGCTATTCGGGACCTGGCAGCAGAATTGGCCTGTCGAGACAAAGATCCGCTATCAGGTGGCTGGGATGTCTGAAACCGGGGTGATCCGGCAAGCCTGCTTTGCTTTGCCAGACCTGCTGCTAAACCCGCTCCATATCGTGATGTCGATGGCCCTCGGCTTGCTGGCGGGCCCGCTGTACCTGGCCGGTTGGGCTATCTGGGTTTGGTCAGTTGATGACATCGACGAGATGTATCGAGAACAGAGGCCCATACGTGGTTTTCTCTATAACGGAGACCATGTGGGGGACCTTCTTCACGGTATGCTGTGGTCTGGTACCCGATGGCTATCGGTCGCTATGGCACCGTCTGTATTTTGGCTCGCTTCGGCGGGCTTTTTTAATGGAGGATAGAGTATGGACCCCGTCTCTTTGCTAGCGGGGTTAATCCTCGCTCAAGTGCCCGCGCAAATGACCATGGAGTGTATTGCCGAGGCCAACGGTCGGAAATTCCTGGCTGATAAGGGCTACTCCTTACAATCCAACGCTGCCAGCGACGCAGGGCAAGTTATCGCGGTCTATGAGAAGGGCGACCAAAGGGTCGTAGTGACCTTCTTTGACGGTTTGGCCTGCCAGGCGGGCTACGGTCTCAACTGGCACGACAGGCCTATTCAGCCTTTGAAAGGCGACCCGGTATGAGCAATGCGTCACTAGAACGAGAGCTTGGCCGGCTTAGCGGAAAGCTAGACGCGCTGGGCGAGGGCATGAGCCGTATCGAGAAGAAGTTCGACGATAACGCGCTCCGACAAGACACCCGCGTGTCAGCGCTCGATGCCCGCGTCCAAGCCGTCGAGAGCTACCAGAAGACCGACAAGGTCATCAACAATCGCTCAGACGCCAAGCGCGGCTTAATTATAGGCGCTGTGGCGACAGTGGTCGTTGGCGTGTTCCAAGCCGCTTTTACATGGTTTAGGGGGGCGGGGCCGTGAAGGGTCCCCGCCTGCCGGGTAACTGGCGGGAGTTCGCCACCGCGCGTCAGATTGAACTACTAGAGGCGTGGGAAGAGGCGGGCACACAGGGGCCTGTAATCGAACGGTTCGGTTGCGCAAAGAGCCTTATTGACCAGGCGAAAGCCTCTGTCGCCAAGAAAATGCGCATGGCTGGCCAGAACGACGCCGAGGTTCAAGGAAAGCTGGTCAAAGACCCGTATGTCGTCAAGGGCCAGTCCGTCATGTATGACGGCGACGGCAACGTCAAGTTGATGTGGCTGAAGACCCAACTCGACAAGGATCAGCACCATAAAGCACTGGTCGAAGCGTTCACCGACGTTTGCGATAACTTTGACCGGGCCAGGTTGACGCCCCCGCCGGCGGTGATTAACGACCAGTTTTTAAGTTTGTACCCGATCGCCGATATGCACCACGGATTGCGCACGTACTTTGAAGAGACCGGCGAAGAGTGGGATCTTGATAAAGCGGGCCGCGTGTTGCGGTCGGCCGTCATAGCCACGGTAAACGGCGCTCCGCCGAGTAAGTACGCGATTATCGTGCAGCATGGCGATCACTTCGACGCCGACGACCACAAGAACCGGACACCGAAGTCGGGCAACATCTTAGACGCAGAGGGCTCACGCCACCGGATCATATGGTCTGGGTTTCGCGCCCTGGCCGATTGCATCGATCTAGCCTTGCAGAAACACGAAGTCGTTTACGTGTATTCGCTGTTCGGCAACCACGACATAAACACGGCGGTCGCACTGCAAATTATGCTGTCGATACGGTACGAGCACGAACCAAGGGTTATCGTAAACGACGACGCCAACCCGCACCGATATTTCGAATTCGGGCTTTGCCTGTTCGGGTTCCACCACGGCGACGGCGTCAAGCCCGACGACCTGCCCGGCATCATGGCGAACGACATGGCCGAAGCCTGGGGCCGGGTAAAGTTTCGTCAATGCCATAGCGCCCACCGCCATCACGCGATCGAGAAGGACATCATGGGAACGCGGGTGTTTGTTCACCCGGTTATCTCGGCCGCTTCGAAGCACTCGAACAACGCTTACCGGTCGGCGCGTGAGTTCCGGCGGTTCGACTTCTCGGCCACCGCGGGCGAAGTGAACCGGCAAACGGTTGACATATCGACGATTTACGCCTTGGCCGGGTTGTACACGCCCGAGAGCAAACAGCCTTTGATGCTGAAGCCGGGCGATGCCCAAGCGTGAGAAGCCGTTAAAGGCTCGCAATCCGTACACCAAGTTTCTCGCTGGCAAAGGCCGGCGCTTCCCTGACCGCAAAAAGCAGGAGCGAAAGCTATGGACCCGAAAGACACATCGTATTTCATCGAAACAGCAGGAGAGCTAACAGCCGGAGACCGGGCCAAACTGTATGGCGATAAATACGAGAACCACGCCAATATCGCACGCCTATGGAGCGCACACCTTATCAATCTTGGGTTCATTACCCGTGAACTGCCGCCACATGTCGTTACTGAAATGCAGGCCCTGCTAAAGATTGGCCGAACGGCTAGCCCAGTGCATCACCCAGATAATTACGTGGACCTTGTTGGGTACGGAGCCATCAGCGGCGAACTGCGCGAGAAAGAGGAAAAGCTCAATGCCAGTCGGCGCGGCGCGCTTCAGGAGGCGCGTTAGTGGCGGTGCGGCTATACTCGCATTGGTCTGAGGTTGCAGCCCAGGACTGGCAGTGGCTTAACTTCACGCCAGATGAGATAGCCTGTAAGGGCACAGGCGAGCTGCTAGTCAATGCCCGCGCCCTCGACACCTTGCAGGAGGCCAGAAGTCTCTGGCAACGGCTCTTTAGGATCAATTCGGCATATCGGTCCCCCGAGCACAACGCGGCCATAGGCGGTGCGGTTGGAAGCTATCACGTGAAGGGTATGGCTTTCGACATCGCACTCCTTGATTACGACATCGATGACCTGGTCGATTGCCTACGCCGTGCGGGGTTTACTGGCATCGGGCGATACAACACCTTCGTTCACGCGGACATAGGCCCATGGCGGATTTGGAACAAAAGGACAAGGTAGCCCGCCCAAAGTGGTGGGGCATCTTGGCGGCTATCGTGCTGTTCACAGCGTTCATGTGGTTTGCCTGGGACGTGACCAAAGAAGAGCCCGACCTGCTGATGCTTGTGCTTCAGCTTCTAGCCGGGCTCATTGCTCTGGTTGTCGGTATGGTTGGCGGCGGCCCACCGGTTCAAGACGTTATCAGCAAGCTAGGGCGTGTGATCTCAACGATGAAGAGGGGGCCTTAAGCGGGCTCATGCTCTTCTGTTGATACAACGCGCTGAGCGCGGTTTGGGTCATCTTGAATTAAGGTCATAAGTGACTTCACGTAACCAGGCAGCTTTTCCTCGTCCTTACGTTCCCACGCTTGCAGAGTGCGCGGGTTAATATCGAAGGTTTGGGCAAAAGTGTCCTGATTTAGTCCCGTTGACAAGCGAGCACGCTTCACAGTGTTAGCGTCACCATAGTAAGTGCGGAGCTTCCGTTCCCCTTTTTGGTGACCGATGGCCTCATCAACCGAGTCCATCAACTCGTCGAATACCTTATCATCCATTGTCTTACCCCTTGAGTTGTAAGGCTTTGTGCCTCAATTTTGCTTTCTGCGTGGGATTCAAGTTATCCCTCTCTCCCTTCTTATATACGAATAAAGCGTAGATAGGTCTAGTATTTGTTCCTGGAAAGAACCAAACGCGCACTGAGCCGCTCTTGCCTTTTCCGTCTAAAGCGAACCGATACTTACGAAAGCCACCGGTGCCAGACACACTATCTCCTACCATAGGGTCGCTTGCTAATTCCTTAATCAGACGCGCGTGCTCATCGGGCGTGAGTATGTCCTCGCAGCGCTTACGGAATGCTTTGGTTTCGGCGACGGTGTGTAGTGGCTTGCTCATGAAAGTAGACTACGAAATAATCGTAGTAGTGTCAATATAAATACGAAAATATCGTAGTGAGGTATAGATGCTAGACCTTCTGCTTGGTAACTGGAAATTCGCTGTTATTGCGGCACTGGCCACTGCTGTTGGATTGCTCTGGTGGCGGCTGGATGCGGTGGCCACGCAACGTGACGACGCACGCGCCGAGGTGGCTAGCCTTGCGGCCATCAATGAGGCGAACAAGGCCGCCTATAAACAGGCCACCGACAAGCTAAAGCAGTCACTTGCCCATGCCGAGGCCACACGCCTGGCAGAACAGCAGCGTGAGCTGACCATCTACAACCCCATCATTCAGGAGATAGACAATGCGCCGCCCGAGGATGACGCGCCTACTGCCCCTGTTTTGCTTGATGCTATTGGCAGCCTGTGGGCCGCAGACGGTGGTGCGGACCCAGCCATTAGAGCTGAAGATTAGCCGGTCTCAACTGGCGTGTGCTGGGCTGCCAGAGCCGGGCGACGTGTCGACCCAGAGCGGTGTGGCACGGTACATTGTCAGGCAGCACCAAGCGGCTGTGTCTTGCAAGTGTGCGTCGGAGCGGGCGCTTAGGACAGTGGCCCCTATAGAGGGCCTAGTGACCGATCCCCTGCCAGGCATTTGCCAGCCGCAGGTGGGGGCAAGGCGTTAATGTTCGCTTTTTGTTCTTGACCCAATCCAGGTTTCACGGAATCAATGTCTCCTCACAAAGAGGAGG
>JBCBZX010000045.1:0-13749 GCA_039815105.1 Pseudomonadota bacterium | reverse complement strand
GTCCCCGCCCGCGGGCCACCCCGCCGTTACCCGGCGGGGCGGGGGTGGGCCCCTGCACTGCCCGGCCCCCCGGGGACGCGGGGCCCATCATAGAACAAACGCGACCCCCCTCCTGCCGCAACAGTATGAATTTTCATCATGGGAGCCCGCATTCGTACGCCAGCGACCTCGGTTTCAAAATCGCGTTCAAAGGCCCCGCCATAATGCGCGACGTCGGTTGATGTGCCCCCCATGTCAAAGCCAATGATGCGGTCATGGCCCGCAAGCAACGAGGTTTCCACCGCGCCAACAATACCGCCCGCTGGACCGGACAGAATGGCGTCTTTGCCCTCAAACAAGGATGCATCGGTCAACCCACCGGAGCTCATCATGAACATGAGACGGCAATCGGTGTTGGCCGTGTCCAGTTCGCCCGCAACCTGGTCGACATAGCGCCGCAAAATGGGTGACAAATAAGCATCCACCACAGACGTATCGCCCCGGCCGACAAATTTGATCAGCGGCGAGACTTTGTGGCTGACGGAAATTTGCGTGAAGCCAATTTCAACCGCGATCTTCTCCGCTGCCACTTCGTGGGCCGTGTGGCGGTAACCGTGCATGAACACGATGGCAATGGCGCGAATGCCCCGGTCAAATACAGCCTGCATGGCCTGATGGCAGGCCTCGGGGTCAAACGGGGTCAGCTCGGTGCCATCCACGTGAAAACGACCGGGCACTTCTGCCACTTCCTCATACAGAAGCTCGGGCTTGATTATATGACGATCAAACAGATTGGGCCGCGCCTGATTGCCGATTTCCAAAACATCGGCAAAGCCCTCATTGGTGATGAGTGCAACGCGGTCACCCTTGCGTTCCAATAAGGCATTAGTTGCAACCGTAGTGCCCATTTTCACCGTGGCTATGCGCTCGGACGCAATGGGCTGGTCTTGCGCAACACCCATCAGATCGCGAATGCCCTGGATCGCCGCATCCCGATAGCTTTCAGGATTTTCACTGAGCAGCTTGTGCGCCTTGAGTTCGCCGGAGGGAGCGCGACCGACAACATCGGTGAACGTGCCGCCCCGGTCGATCCAAAAATCCCACTTGGCATCATCAGCATTTGAGTTGGCTGCAACTGTCATGGGCTCTCTCTAAACTTAATGATGAATGCTTAGCGGCCCTTTGCCCCGCTGACCAGAACCTGTGACCGACGCAACGTTCATGTAATTATTGACGCTTACGCAAACGTAAGATAAAGCCGCCGACCATTCTTCCAACCGTTCCGGGTGGCTTCACCAGCAATTGGTGAGACCAGACGGGTCAAGGCGGTTGGCGGGCAATCGTTGAATATGACGATGTCATCTGTTTGCGCGGATATCACGCATCTGATTAGATGACACTTGGAGGAATGCAGCTCAGCTGGGAGGCTTTTGAACCCGGTCGGTTCGAACTTTTGGAGCTGCGTCAAAAATGAACAATCTGATCGTGCTGCGCATGCCTTTTGCGCGCGGCTTGATCCAAATCCGGCCGTGCTTGGGTGCACAGGCCCACGGGAGAACATCATGAACATCAATGTCGCATCCGATATACCGCGCCCTTGGCTCGATTCCTATCCGGAAAATGTCATGCGCGATCTGCCCGAAAGCTATCCGCAGACGCTGGACATCATTCTGCGCAATGCTGGCAGCACATATCCTGAGCGCCCATGCGTGGAGGCGTTGGGCAAAGTGTTGAGCTTCCGCGAAACGCTGGACGCCGCAGAGCGTGTCGCAGCCTGGCTGCAAGCGCAGGGCTTGCAAAAGGGCGACAGGGTGGCGGTGATGTGCCCTAACCTTCTGGCCTGCCCGGTTTCCGTGTTTGGCGTCCTGCTGGCCGGTTTCACGGTGGTGAATGTGAACCCGCTCTATACAGCCCGGGAATTGAAGCACCAGATCACGGACTCAGGCGCAAAAGTTCTGCTGGTGCTCGAGAATTTTGCGCACATTGTAGAGGCAGCCGGTGCCCAGGCGATGGGCCTTGAGAAGGTTGTGATCATAGCCCCCGGTGACCTGATGGGCCTCAAGGGCCACATCGTCAATTTCGTATCGCGCAAGGTGAAAAAGGCCGCTCCACCCCACGGCTTGAAGGGCACGATCCGCTTCACCGAAGTGGTGGGTTACACGGGTCCTTATGAGCGGCCGGAGGTTGAGCCCGATGATATCGCGTTTCTTCAATATACTGGTGGGACCACCGGTGTTTCCAAAGGCGCGACCCTGCTCCACCGCAACGTTGCGGCTAATGTCGCACAGTGCGACGCCAATATGGGGCCATTTTTGCGTGGTCTCGACACCGACCATGTGATGGTTCTAGCGCTGCCAATCTATCATATTTTCGGCCTCACCTGCACGTTTGTGTTCATGAATATGGGCGCAAAATTGCTGCTCATTCCGAACCCGCGGGACATTGACGGCTTTGTCAAAACGCTTTCGAAAGCTCCGGTCACCATGTTCTCGGGCGTGAATACCCTCTACAATGCGTTGGCCAACCATAAGGACATCGGCAAGGTCGATTTCTCCAAAGTGGTGTTCTCAGTGGCGGGTGGCATGGCCGCCCAAGCCGAAGTCGCGCGCAAATGGAAGGCCCTGTCCGGCACACCGATCATCGAAGGCTATGGACTGTCAGAGACGTCGCCGGTTGCAACAATGAACCCGCTGAGTCTGCCCGAGTTCTCCGGCAATATTGGCTACCCACTGCAACAGACCGACGTCATCATTCTAGATGATGATGGCAATATGGTTGCACCGGGGGAAACAGGCGAACTGGCCGTGCGTGGGCCGCAGGTGATGGCTGGCTACTGGAATCGTCCAGAAGAAACGGCCAAATGCATGTCTGATGACGGTTTCTTCAAAACCGGCGATGTGGCTCTTATGCTGGAGGATGGTGCCTTCAAAATTGTCGACCGCAAAAAGGATATGATCCTTGTTTCCGGCTTCAACGTTTTCCCCAACGAAGTTGAGGAAATCATCGTTCAGCACCCGGCGGTGCTGGAAGTGGCCGTGGTTGGCACGCCATCGGAAAAGGCGGGCGAAGAGGTGACAGCCTATGTGGTTCTCAATGAAGGTCAGACTTTGGAGCGCGACGAACTTCGGGCGTTCTGCAAAGACCACCTGACCGCCTATAAGGTGCCATCCATCCTGCATTTGCGCGATGAATTGCCGAAAACCAATGTCGGTAAAATTCTGCGCCGCGAACTGCGCGACGAGGCTGTGAAATCGGTATCGTAAAGCTGACTTCACAGATTGGATAAATAGCCACTGTCTAGAAAAATGGACAGTTTGGCGAAGATCAAGCGTCGTTTGCGTCCAAAACGCCGGGTTCCTGTCATAGAAATCCGGTGTTTCCGCCTATAGGTTACGGATGGGAGCATGATGCGATGAATATGGAAGAACAAAGGTCGGCGGCTCACTTGAACCGAGAAATTGGCCGCGTCTTGAGAGTGTGGCGTGCAGAGAAGAACATGACCCAGGCAGACGTTGCCAGGGCCATTCACATATCGCCTCAGCAATTCCAGAAGTATGAGACCGGTGTCAGCCGCATGGAGTTGTCGCGCCTGTTCGAAATTTGCGCCGTATTTGGCAAATCACCCTCTGCAGTGCTGGGTGCCTTGCAGATCGACGACCCGGCGATCGCTGATATCTCCGGCACGATCGCGTCGTCCCGCAGCAATACAAAGCTGGATATTGGCCGCATCGTTGGCGACGAAGCGCTGACCGAACAGGCTGATATGTCGTTTCAGGTCAGTGAAGTTGTCGCGGCATTTCTGCGGATTGCCGACCCAAGGGACCGTGACGTGGTGTTGCGCATGGTCAGAGCAGCTGGCCGGCCGGACCCGGGCGCAGAGTAAGCCGCCGGGGTAGACTAGTCTAAGCCGGTGGAGCCGAAGCCGCCCGAGCCGCGATCTGTTGTGCTCACTTCTTCGACCGTTTCAAATATCGCGTGGACGATAGGTGCCAGAACCGCTTGAGCTATGCGGTCGCCGCGGCTGATCAGAAAGTCTTCGGTGCCAAAATTTGCTAGGATTACCTTCACCTCACCACGATAGTCTGTATCGACCGTGCCCGGCGTGTTTAGGCAGGTGATGCCGTGCTTGAGCGCTAAGCCGGAACGCGGCCGAATTTGAACTTCAAAGCCAGCTGGGATCTCGAATATCAGCCCAGTGGGCACCGCCATCCGCGCGCCCACAGCCAGCAGCACATCCTCATGGACCGCCGCACGAATATCGAAACCGGCAGCTCCGGCGCTCTCATAACGCGGCAGGGCCAAATCACCAAAATGGGCCAACGACTTCAATTTAATGGTCGCCATCAGTCTTGGTCCGCAAAATGAGCGGCCAATCGGTTCGCCAAGCGCTGGGCGACCTCATGCTTGTCCATCGTTGGCCAAGTTTCATGCCCATCTTCCGTGACAAGATGAACCGTGTTGCTGTCGCCTCCCATAACACCGGTGTCCGAGGCGTGGATGGAAGGAGAGGTGGAAACATCATTGGCGACAATCCAATCGGCACCCTTGCGCATCAACTTGGAATGGGCGTTCGCCAGAAGATTGCTGGTTTCGGCAGCAAAACCCACGACCAAGCCGGGGCGCCCGGCTTTCATTGTGCCGACACCTGCCAGAATGTCAGGGTTCTGCACCAATTCCAGGTCAGGAACTGGGCTGTCGTCTGTCTTCTTAATCTTGCCGGCGGCCGCATCAGCCACCCGCCAGTCCGCCACGGCAGCAGCAAATATTGCAGCGTCGACGGGCAAATGGCTCCGAACCGCCGATTGCATTTGCACGGCCGTTTCAACATCCACCCGCTTCACCTTGTCAGGCGTTGGCAAGTTTGTGGGGCCGGTGACAAGGGAAACGTCTGCGCCCAACTTGGCAAGCGCGTTTGCAATGGCATAGCCCTGTTTGCCCGAAGACCGATTGGCAATGTAGCGAACAGGATCAATGGGCTCATGGGTCGGCCCGGCGGTCACCAGAATTGTCCTGCCAGCGAGCGCCTTGGACCCGGTGCCGTGCGGGGCCTCACTCTCCCCAGCACCATTTAAGATCACGCCCCCCAAAATCGCATTTGCCGCGTCGGCAATCGTGTCAGGCTCGGCCATGCGCCCACGCCCGGCCTCCCCGCTTTCCGCCATTTCCCCTTCATCTGGACCAATCAACCGGACGCCATCGGCGATCAACTGGTTCAAATTTCTCTGGGTCGCTGCATGGTTCCACATGGCTGGGTTCATCGCGGGGGCAATGAGCACGGGGGACCGGGTCGCCAGCAGGCAGGTGGATGCCAAATCATCCGCCAGGCCGTTGGCCATTTTGGCCATGAAATCGGCGGTCGCAGGCGCCACCAGAATCAAATCGCAATCTCGGGCCAGCCGAATGTGGCCCACATCCACTTCGTCATCGCGGTCGAAAAGGTCGACATGAACCTTGTGCGCTGCGAGTGCTCCGACAGCCAGGGGGGTGACGAACTGCTGGGCGCCTGCGGTCATGACGGGTCTCACCTGCGCCCCGCGCTCCCGCAGGCGGCGGATCAGATCGAGACTCTTATAGGCCGCAATGCCGCCCGTAATGATGAGAAGGACCGTTCGACCGTCAAGATAATGTGCCATGACTTAGGTAAGCAGGCCGATGGCGATGGCCGCAAGCGCCAATGCGGCGACCCATAAGGCACCAAGGGCTGGTTTGCCCAAGCCGTGTTGTGGCGAATTCGCACCCTGACGGGCCACAATCTCCAGATCAGCCGCAAGCGTTTCCGCCCGTTGTGCGAATTCTGGCAGGCGTTTAGCGAGCCCATAAAACGCGCGCAGCGCGTCGCCAGCCTGTCGAACTTCGCCGATCGGCCCCAAATTGCGCGCGATCCAATCACCGACCACAGGTTCAGAGGCCCGCCACATATTAAAGTTGGGATCGAGAATCCGCGCCACACCTTCCACAACCACCATGGTTTTTTGCAGTAGGATCAATTCCTGACGCGTTTGCATGTCGAACAGTTCGGTCACTTCGAACAGCAGCGTCAGCAGCTTGGCCATGGACACCGTCTCGGCAGACTGGCCGTGAATGGGCTCGCCAATGGCGCGGATGGCCTGGGCAAAGCTGTCCACATCATGGTGGCGCGGCACGTAGCCGGCTTCGAAATGCACTTCCGCGACGCGGCGATAATCACGGTTGATAAAGCCGTACAAGATCTCGGCGAGGAAGCGGCGCTCATTGATGCCAATGCGGCCCATAATACCCATATCGATGAGTGCGAGGCGCCCGTCGGACATGACGAATACGTTGCCCGGATGCATGTCAGCGTGGAAAAATCCATCGCGGATGGCATGGCGCAAAAAGGTTTGAATGAGGGTGACGGCCAGTTCTTGGCGATTGATACCGGCTGCTTCCAAACCATCTTCATCGGACAATTTGATGCCGTCCACCCAATCCATAGTCACGCAATCGCGGCCGGACCGTTCCCAGTCGACCCGCGGCACCACAATGCCCGGATCGTTTTTGGTGTTCTCGGCCAGTTCGGAAAATGCAGCGGCCTCCATGCGCAGATCGAGCTCGATGCGCGTCGTCTGGGCGAGGGAGTCCACCACAATGACCGGGCGGAGGCGGCGAAGACCGGGGGCAAAGCGCTCCGCCATGCGGGCCGCAAAGTAGAATGTTTGGAGATCCCGTGCGAAACGGGCCCGAACGCCGGGGCGAACGACTTTGACGGCGACGTCCATCTCATCGTGCAAGGGGGCGGTTCCCACGGGGGTACGCATCGCAGTCGTCAACCTGGCGCGGTGGACCTGCGCGATAGAAGCCGCCGCCAATGGCGGATCAAACCGACTGAACATATCGTCAATAGTCCGGCCCAAACTGCCCTCCACCAACGCCTTTGCCTCCTCCATGGGGAAGGGCTCCACCCGGTCTTGCAAGCTTTCCAAATCGCGGCTGATGGCATTGCCCACCAGGTCAGGGCGGGAGCCCAGGAATTGACCAAGCTTGATGTAACTGGGCCCCAACCGGTTGAGCGCCCGGCTCAGGCGCTCCGAGCGGGTGTCATCGAGCGTCCGCCGCCGTGCAAGCCCAGCGCCGATGCGCCAGCCAAGGCGCGGCAGGCCGGTGAGCGCGTCGCCAGGCATAGCCGCCACGACGCCCTCACGCGCCATCACCCAAGCGGCCATCAAGAGCCGGAACAGAGAAAACAAATTGGACAAGACGGATCCGATAGCGACTTAAAAGGCGTGGCCAGTGTGCATGGCTACGATGCCACCATTGAAGTTTCGATATTTGACCTGGCTGAAGCCCGCATCCCGTATCATACCCGCAAACCGCTCCTGATCAGGAAACTTGCGAATACTCTCGACAAGATATTGGTAGGGCTCCGCATCGCCGGTCACGATCCGACCGATGGGGGGAATGGCATTGAACGACCACGCATCATAAACGCGATCAAAGCCGGGAAAATCAACTGCGGAGAACTCAAGGCACATAAATTTGCCGCCGGTCTTCAAGACGCGTCGTGCTTCGGAAAGCGCCTTGTCGATGCGCGGCACATTCCGGATCCCCAACGCGATTGTATAGGCATCAAAACTCTTATCCTCGAAGGGAAGCTCCTCGGCATTGGCTTCCACAAACTCGGTGTTGTTCTCCATGCCGCCTCTACGCGCTCGATCCGCGCCCACTTCCAGCATGGAACCATTGATATCGAGAACCGTGACGTGGGCATTGCCGCCGCTGGCATCCACCAGGCGAAAAGCGATGTCGCCAGTACCTCCTGCCACATCGAGACCACGCCACGGCGCGGTGCGCGAGGGGGAAACAAATGAGACGGCAGCATTTTTCCACAAACGATGCATGCCAACACTCATGAGATCATTCATGAGATCGTAGCGCCCAGCCACCTTGTGAAACACCTGATCGACACGGCCCTGTTTCTCACCGGGTTTGACGGCCTGAAAACCGTAGGACGTTTCCATTTCGCCGGACGCGCGGCTGCGGTCGCTGGAACCTTGTATCGAAACGGCGCTGTCAACATGGGTCTCGTTCATGGCCTGCCTCTTTGGTAACACTCTTACTGGTGGCATTTGGGGCTGCCACTAACTCTTGCGCCCATAACCTGCATATAGTTGCGCAGCGCCGGTTAGGCCAGCGACCGATGGTCTCTTCTGTCTTGCAAACATCTGGCTGGGATCTGTATCTGGCTGTGCTCTGACAAACGCTCAGCAATCGGCTGCCATGGTTGATCGTGCCCGCCCCTATGGGTAGCTGACATATGAACCCAAGCCGAGAGCGCCATGCCCGAACTGCCTGAAGTAGAAACCGTGCGCCGGGGGCTGGCCCCCGCCATGGAAGGCCATACCATCGCGAGACTGGAGTTGCGACGGGCGGATCTGCGGTTTCCGTTTCCCGCCGACTTGTCGACAGCCGCGCAAGGGCGGCGGGTTGTCAGCCTCGGTCGGCGGGCAAAGTTCATGACCATTGATCTCGACGATGGCGCCGTCATCGTCTGTCATCTTGGAATGTCGGGTTCGTTTCGAGTGGAAGGACCCGACCTCTCAGACCAACCCGGCGATTTTCACCACAGCCGCAATAAGGACCAACGCCACGACCATGTGACTTTTCATATGGCGGGCCGTGATGGCGAACCCTCCGCTCGTATCATCTACAATGACCCACGGCGCTTCGGTTACATCCAATATGTTCAACGCGTGGATTTCGACACCCACCCAAGCTTTGCACTTCTAGGTCCCGAGCCCATGGGCAATGCTTTGAGCGCTGACTATCTGGCCGCACGCTTCGTCAATAGAAAGACGCCTATCAAAGCCGCTCTTCTCGACCAGCGGAACATTGCCGGGTTGGGCAACATATATGTGTGCGAAGCTCTGTGGCGGTCGGGAATCTCACCCAAGCGATTGGCCGGATCACTCGTGACGAAGGCCGGAACACCTGGGATGGCATTGAAGCGGCTAGTGCCAGCTATAATCGATGTGATCGCCGAGGCGATTGAGGCGGGTGGGTCAACGCTCCGCGACCACGCCCAAGCCGATGGCACATTGGGCTATTTCCAACATCGCTTTGCCGCCTATGACCGGGAAGGCGAAGCCTGCTCCCAACCCGGTTGCAACGGCACGATCAAGCGCATTGTGCAGAGCGGGCGCTCCACTTTCTACTGCCCTGTGCATCAAAGGTAGCTTACACGTGGCAATCGGGGCCAAACGACAGCAGATCGACGTTGACCGAAAGCCGCTTCATATGTATGTACCGCCCACCTAACAGCCCGGGCACCGCCTGGGCCGCAACTGCGCGTGTTGGGTTCACGCTTCCGGGCTCGTCGTTGCTACTGGATCTCAGGGCACCGACTTATTCGTAGAGAGCAGAACCAGCCCGCCACCTGACAGACCAAGACGGAATAGATATGGCCAATACGCCCAACGCGAAAAAGGCAGTTCGCAAAATTGCCCGCCGCACCGAAGTCAACAAGACCCGCCGTTCGAGCATGCGCACCTCCATTCGCAAGGTGGAGCTGGCTTTGGCAGACGGCAATAAAGAAGCTGCCACATCCGCACTGCGCGCCGCTGAGCCACAGATCATGCGGGCCGCTCAAAAGGGCATCATGCACAAGAACGCTGCCGCCCGTAAGGTGTCTCGCCTTGCAGCCCGCGTGAAAGCTGCCAGCTAGCATTACAGCCGCCTGTTTTGCCCCGACCGGCCGTAAAGTGCGGTGCGGGATCTCCATTTTAGGTTTAGCAGGCGGGTGAGGCTGAGTGTGCCGCACCCAGTGCGCTTGTGGGCACTGTTTGATTTTGGACCCTCTGGCATTTGGCCGGGGGGTTTTTTGTTTCACACGCCCGGTGCTGTACCCGAGGGAACGAGTGTCAACATCTCTAGACTGCTAGAGTATGACACACACGTGACAGTGCGATCATTCTGAGCCTCGAAATTTTGCTATATTTTTCAGATGGTTAACAAATTGGCTCGGCCAGGTCTGCCTTCAAGAACGCAGAAGCTGCTAGCTCTCAATGAAGAAGCAGAGTCAAGGCTAGAAAAGCCAGAAAAAAAAATTTGCACTGCCAATATTGGTTTTTCGTGAGCCGCCAAACCTGAATCGTTTTGGATTCATTGATTGAATCCTCAATGGGCAAAATTCGAGTCACGCCAAAGAAAAAAATCAAGGGCGCCGGATGGCGATTCTGAGCCTTACCCCCTCTTGCAACACGCTCGGTGAAGGGGTTAAAAATTGCTTACCGGTGCGTAGGTCCAAGTGTCCCCGTGTCGCGGGGGTGTTGAGCTTTAGTCGCGCCCCTTGGAGATATTGCTGTAGGCGCTGAACACGGCGCATATTTACAGTCTCCGCAACATTATTGCAGGAATTCCCGGGCGGTATACTTTTTCGCCCGCAGGATTTTTGTATCTATATTTCCGAATATTTATATTCGGCAGAGCGGTCGCTGGGGAGCGGCTCAAAGAGAGGGGAGTTGAGCAGGTTCGGTTGAGAGCCTGCATTTAGGTTTATCTCAGAACAGACGCGAAGCCAGAAAACCAGCTGGAACGGTCGGCGGACCTCTCAGGCGGGTGGGCGTTGCAAGAGCAACCGACTTGGCGACAGCGCAAAACAAACCATACACTAGACCGCGGCTTGTGGGGGCTCGCGGCTCTAACCAACAAACCGGGAAACAGGGCGATAACGATGGTTGGAATGAGCGGCAATACGGCAGATCTGCAAGGACTGTTTGATGAGACGAGCCTGGAGGGGGCGCCGGGCATGGAAAAGGTGGGCAGCAAGAGTGTCCGCCGGGGCAATCACCAGAGCGTCAACAATGATTTGGATCAGCCTGCCGGGCGCATTGTTCAGACAGCGGGCCAAGAAGCCGGCGTCGCCGCCCATAAACCAGCCAGCATCCAAGCCGCGCCTTCGACGATGAAAGCCGCAGGAACAGACAGCAATAAGGAACAGACATCCGTGGACCGCGCATCTCAATTCGACCGTATCGTTGCACAATTGAAGGTTCGCGTCGGAAATGAAGTCTTCAACTCCTGGTTCACACGCATGCAATTCGACAGTTTCGACGGTGGTGTGGTGCGTCTCACAGTGCCCACCAATTTCCTGAAGAATTGGATTGCATCAAAGTATTCCGACTTGTTGCTCGACCTTTGGAAAGCCGAGGATGCGGCAACGCTGAGGGTTGATATCGCCCAGCGCAGCGTGGTGCGGGCTGCCAAACCGGGGTCAGAGAGCGCGGCCCTGGATGCTCAGCAGAACAAATCCACCCAGCCCGCCCAAGTGCATTTCGGAAACGCAGCCACCACTGCGGCCCAAGCCACGCTGGTGAAACCACAAGGCATGGGGTCGCCGCTGGATCGACGCTATACGTTTGAAAATTTTGTGGAAGGGGCAGCCAACCGCGTGGCCCACGCTGCGGCCCGAGCCGTGGCGGAAACGGGGTCCAACGCCGTCCGCTTCAACCCGCTTTATCTGCACTCCGGGGTTGGTCTTGGCAAAACCCATTTGCTCCAGGCCATTGCGTGGGAAGCCCGCAGATCTGGCCAAGGGCACAAGGTTGCTTATCTGACGGCGGAATATTTCATGTGGCAGTTCGCGAGCGCCATTCGGGATAACACGACCTTGTCGTTTAAAGAGAGCCTGCGGGATATCGATCTTCTGCTCATCGATGATTTGCAGTTCCTTCAGGGCAAGAGCATCCAGCATGAATTCTGCCATCTGCTGAACGCACTCATCGACAGCGCCAAACAGGTGGTGGTTGCCGCCGACCGGCCTCCGCAGGAACTCGAAAGTCTTGACGCACGGGTGCGGTCACGCCTGCAGGGTGGTGTCGCCGTGGAAATGGCGGTGCCGGACTATGATCTGCGGCTTCTGGTTCTGCACCGTTATCGCAGCCGCCTGATGGCTGAAGATGGCTCAATATCCATTCCCGACCAGGTGCTGGAACAGGTGGCCCGCAAGGTGACCTCCTCGTGCCGCGACGTTGAAGGCGCGCTAAACCAGCTGGTGGTCCAATACAAATTCTCCGACGCAGATCAGATGCAGCCGCAATTGATTGACCGCATTTTGGGCAATCTTGTGCGCCATGGCGAACAGAAGCGGGTGATGATCGAAGACATCCAAAAAGTTGTATCCAAACATTTTGGTGTGTCCCGCCAGGACCTGCTGTCCAACCGCCGGACGCGCGTGATTGTGCGGCCGCGCCAGATAGCCATGTTCTTGTCAAAAAATCTCACGCCACGATCCCTGCCGGAAATCGGTCGTCATTTTGGCGGCCGCGACCACACCACAGTGTTGCACGCCGTGCGCAAGGTGGAAGAGCTGAGCAATTCCGAGCCAAAATTTGCGCAGGAATTGGAGCTGCTAACGCGCCTCATTCAGGAGTAGGTGGCAGAAATCGGGGATTGGAGGGCATAGGCCAGCTGGGGTCTTGCAGCATCTCGGCAAACCCTTACAAGTTGGTGCCCGAAACATAGAGGGCGCGGCGTCCCCAACGCTAATTTGCACCCTAATGCCACACCGTCTGGTGCCCCACTGGGCGCTGGACATGAGGCGCCAGAGATCAGGGATTTATCATGCGGGTCACGCTCGAACGCTCTCAATTGCTCAAGTCTCTCGGACACGTTCACCGGGTGGTGGAGCGGCGCAACACCATTCCCATTCTATCGAATGTGTTGATCCGTGCCGAAGGTGCATCGGTTCATTTCAAAGCGACAGATTTGGATCTTGAGGTGACCGAAACCGCAGCCTGCATGGTGGAGCAGCCCGGCGACATTACGGTGCCTGCCCACATGCTCCACGATATTGTTCGCAAACTGCCAGACGGGTCGGAAGTTATGCTGGATGCCGGTTCCGGCGAACCCACCATGGTGCTCAAGGCCGGGCGATCCAACTTCAAGCTGGGCGTGTTGCCAGCCAGCGATTTTCCCGACCTGACGGATGCCACTTTCACCCATACATTTGAGATGAAGGCGCCTGAGCTGAAGAGGCTCATCGATCAGACGCAGTTTGCGATCTCCACCGAGGAAACCCGCTATTATCTCAATGGTATTTTTCTGCACACCGTTGCCGATGAGGGGCCCGAACTGCTGCGGGCTGTCGCCACGGACGGCCACCGCCTCGCCCGCGTACAAATCGACGCGCCGGCCGGGTCGTCAGGCATGCCGGGCATCATCGTGCCGCGCAAGGCTGTGGCCGAGATCCAACGTCTCATCGAAGACCCGGACGCCATTGTGAAGGTGGAGCTGTCGGAAACGAAAATTCGCTTCACCGTTGGCTCGGTCGTTCTGACATCGAAACTCATCGATGGGACATTCCCGGACTACAACCGTGTGATTCCCAAGGAGAATGAGAAGAGGTTGATCCTGGATCGCGCCACATTTTCCAGCGCGGTGGATCGCGTTTCCACCATCTCATCGGAACGCGGTCGCGCCGTCAAAATGGCAATCACGTCTGACCAGCTCACCCTCACCGTCAACAATCCGGAAAGCGGGACGGCCACGGAAGAGGTTGCCGTCGACTTTGGTGCCGAGCCAATCGAGATCGGGTTCAACTCAAAATATCTGCTGGACATTTCAGGTCAGCTGAAAGGTGATGAGGCCCACATGCTTTTGGCCGATCCCGGCTCGCCGACCATCATTCGCGATGCGAACGATGAAAGCGCGCTCTTCGTCCTGATGCCAATGCGTGTCTAATACGATAGCCATGAGTGAAGTCAGTGCGGCAGCTGACCCCGTTGAGCGGGTGGCGGTCCGCCAGCTTAAGCTGAG
>JBCBZX010000323.1:0-3487 GCA_039815105.1 Pseudomonadota bacterium | reverse complement strand
TTCATGGTGGTGTTGTAGTGGAGGCCCGGATCAGCAGATGCCCATGCAGCGTGACCGATCTTGTCCCACAGATCGCGGGCCTTGAGCGTTTTCATCACGCGGCCATCGGTACGGGCGGTCAGGTTCCAGTCTTCGTCGTTCTCGACGGCGCGCAGGAACTCGTCTTTGATCGAAACTGAGTTGTTGGAGTTCTGGCCGGCCACGGTGAGATAGGCTTCCGAGTCCCAATCGGTGTCGTAGACCGGGAATTCCAGCTCAGTGTAGCCTTGCTGGGCGAACTGGATGACACGCTTGATGTAATTCTCAGGCACCAGCGCTCTCTTGGCTGCCTTGGCGGCGCGCTTGAGCGCTTCGTTCTTCTTGACGTCAAAGCACATGTCGCCGGGGCCTTCGCAATTCACGCAGGCGGCCATGACGGCTTTCAGATGCTTGGAAACGACTTTGGATCCGGTGACGAGGGCAGCAACTTTCTGTTCCTCCTTCACCTTCCAGTCGATGTAGTCCTCGATATCCGGGTGATCGATGTCCACCACCACCATCTTGGCCGCGCGGCGTGTTGTGCCGCCGGACTTGATGGCACCGGCAGCGCGGTCACCAATTTTCAGGAAGCTCATCAGGCCAGAGGATTTGCCGCCGCCCGCCAAGGACTCGCCTTCACCGCGCAGGAACGAGAAGTTGGAGCCCGTGCCGGAGCCATATTTGAACAGACGCGCTTCACGGGTCCACAGATCCATAATGCCGCCATCGTTGACGAGATCATCCTGCACGGACTGGATAAAGCAGGCGTGGGGCTGTGGATGCTCGTAGGAGCTTTTGGAGGCTGTCAGCCTGCCAGTCAGGTAGTCCACATAGAAGTGGCCCTGGGACGGACCATCAATACCATAGGCCCAGTGTAGGCCCGTGTTGAACCACTGTGGGCTATTGGGCGCAACGCGCTGGGTGGCGAGCATGTAGCAAAGCTCGTCATAGAATGCGCGGGCATCTTCTTCACCGGTGAAGTAGCCACCCTTCCAGCCCCAATAGGTCCATGTGCCCGCAAGGCGGTTGTAAACCTGTCGCGCATCCATCTCCGGTCCATAGCGCTCATCTTCCGGCAGCTTAGCCAGAGCTTTTTCATCGGCCTTTGAGCGCCACAACCAGCTTGGAACATCGTTCTCTTCAATCTTGGTCAGGGCCGCTGGAACGCCTGCTTTGCGGAAATATTTCTGAGCGATGATGTCCGCTGCTACCTGGGAGTAGCACTCAGGAACCGAGATATCCTTGAGCTGAAACACGATTGAGCCGTCGGGATTACGAATTTCACTGGTTGCAGTGCGGAAGGCGACCTCGGCAAATGGTGACTGGTCGGCTTTCGTGTAGTGACGTTCGAACCGCATATCTTATCCCTCTTTATTCGCCCCATTGGGCGTTTGTTTTGTGGCCCGCAGGCAATTTGTTGCCGCCTTGTGTAAGGCGATTGGTTGCCCGGCACGGGGCGGCAGCAAGGGCAATTTCTACCCCGCCAAGGCGGTCCCACCGTTTCCCCCAACAGGCCGACGGTACGCCGTTTGTTTTTCAGCTCAGGTCCGCCGTCAAAGCAGAAACTGGCTACTCAACACAACACTCAAATGGCGACTCGGAGAACTTGTCCCCGCAATCCAGATCACAACATGTAGGGGTTAACGAAATCCTACCATACCATATGTCGCGTCTTGCTCAAGCAGGTGCAATCGCCGCTCGCAAACACGGGCGTGACACGTTTATGACAAAGATTGGGATTGGTGCCCGATAACACTGGGCCGCCCCGTAGGCCTATAAGGTCCGAGTCGGAAGGGTGTCGTCAAGCAGTTGGGGTCATATTTATTTTGGCCCCTAGATGTTGTGTGTTTACGTCTTGTTTAGCTGACCGGGTGCTCAAAGCGTCTCGTCAACCGCTAATTTTCCTAACAAATAGAGTGATTTCGACCGATTCCCGTTTGCAACCGTTTCATTTGGTGGTCGCCAACAGACGCCAAGGGTTGGGGAGACTCACCTGTCAAAACGCCGCGCAGGGCCCGAGAAATGGCGGTCAAAAAACTTCTCCACCGGTTCCACAGGTCCCCATCATGTGGCGCTTTGCGGCGATCAATTTGTGGACAGAGGCATGCGTCCGAATGCCATTAATGCCATTGGCGGCTTTCGGCTTTGCAAGGCTTCACTAACCATATTGAAAACCAGGTGCGGGTTGGAAAGCTCACCTTAAATGGTGTCGCGCACACTGGGTCCACAAAATGCGAGCCGGCCAATCCATAAGGTCACTGCCGGGCCCCTAAACAGCCGTGATGGACTTATGAGCAACAATAACGCTGCCTTCCAGGTGCCGATTGAAAATCTGAATGTCGTCGTTGTGGAGCAGTCAAAGCCCATGCAGACGATAATGCGGTCCGTTCTTACATCGATCAAAGTGAGTCGTGTGCGCATCTTTGATTCGGTAAACGATGCGCTTCGCTCCATGCACTCAGAGAGGCCCCACGTTGTCCTCACAGATTTGGCCATGCAGCCCACAAGCGGCATCGACCTCATTCGTCTGATGCGGCGACCTGACATGGACCCGCTTTGCTATGTGCCCGTGATTGTTGTCACTGCCCAGGCCTCACGGGCAATGCTAATGCAGGCCGTTGAAGTTGGCGCACATCACGTGCTGGCCAAGCCGGTCTCGCCAATGATCATCCTCAAAACACTCAAATGGCTGAGCCGCGATGCGCGTGTGATTGCCGAGGAGGGCGGGCGGTACATTATTACGGGGCATGAGGAGATCGTCTCCAACCTTGCGGAATCACCAGTGCCCGGAGCCAATGGTGGTGGAAGTGGTGATGACGGCCTCAAGTTCACACGTCGTGAAAGTCAAAGCACCAGCGGTGACGGCAGTGGCCTGAAGTTTACGCGCGATGAGACGACTTCCGAAGACGATGAAGGTCTCAAGTTCAGCCGCCAGCAAGCCGGTGAAGGAAAAGAGGGCCTCAAGTTCCACCGTGACGAAGCTGGAGACGGTGCCACAGATGAGGCACCCGCGTCTGCCACACCCATGCCGCAGGGCGCTGATCAGGGCGCCGGCCAAGACGTTGATCAGGGTTCTGATCAGGCTGCGGATCCAGAGGCGAAAGACCAGAGCGAAGCAACGCAGCCGGAAATGGAAGGTCGCCAGCGGCCGCGCCGCGCATTTGCGCCCATATCAAAATAGAAAAATTGATTCAAACACAGTGCTTTAAGTTTACTTGTTGACTGTATTTGCGAAGACTGGGCGTCAGAACACTCATTTCAATTGAGATTATTTGTTGCACGGGTCATATGGTCTTGCCCTCTATGCGATCTTCTGGGTCCGCCGCATCTACCGGAGGTTCGTTGGGCAGTCGACCGGACCTTTTCGCGCGCGCCCTGCGCGAGGCTACAGGCAAAAGCCGGGTCGGTTCGGTCGACCCGTTTTGCGGCCAGCCTGACAAGATAGCAGCACCAATTGTTTGCCAATAAC
>JBCBZX010000333.1:0-3335 GCA_039815105.1 Pseudomonadota bacterium | reverse complement strand
CCTATGTAACCCATCACCTTCACAATTTTCTCAAAAATTTCTCTCACCAGATGTCGCCACAACGTCAACCTATTTTTCGGTGGCAGATGTCGTACAACAAGCGTTGGCCACACCCCACTCCCTTTTTTCACTAATGATGCTCGTTAATCAACGCAGTAGCTTAGAATCACGTGACCTGTCCAAGTCGCGTGATATGCTTGTCACCGGGATAGCGGTATTCGTGAGAGCCATCTGATTAAGTGAAGCAACGTTCTGCCTACAGGCTCTGCCCGGTCTTTTCCCAATCCTTCAGGAACGCGTCGAGACCCTTGTCCGTCAGTGGGTGCTTGACCAGACCCTTGATCGTGTCGGGCGGAATGGTGGACACGTCGGCCCCGGCCAGCGCGCATTCGCGCACATGATTTGCGGTGCGGATGGAGGCCGCCAGAATTTCGGTCTCGAAACCGTAATTGTCATAAATTTCCCGAATGTCGCGGATCAGTTCCATGCCATCAATATTCATATCATCGAGACGGCCGATGAACGGCGAGATGTATGTCGCGCCTGCCTTGGCCGCAAGGAGCGCCTGGTTGGCGGAAAAACACAGCGTCACATTGGTTTTGTAGCCTTCACCGGTGAGCGCCTTGCACGCCTTCAGACCATCCATCGTCAGCGGCAGCTTGATACACACATTGCCAGCGATCTTTGCGAGATCCTTGCCCTGCTCGACCATCTCATCTGCCTTGAGTGCCACGACCTCTGCCGAAACGGGGCCTTCCACCATGGTGCAAATCTCGGCAATCACTTCCTTAAAGTCCCGGCCCGATTTCATGATCAGAGACGGGTTGGTGGTCACCCCATCCAGAAGACCGGTCGCGTTCAGTTCGGCAATCGCGGCGGTGTCGGCGGTGTCGACAAAAAATTTCATATCGGCGTTCCTGCGTTGCGCGCCCAAAGTACAATCGAACAATTATTCGGCGCGGGAATCATGGCTTGGACTTTTCTTTATCGAAGCGAACCCCCATCGTCACCCGTGATGACGCAGGATTCGGCCAGCACGACATGAGCAGCACAGATCTGTTGGCTGAAGCCGACCCCAACATCGTGCCACTATCGGTCCATCCTGTGTTGCTGCCCATACCCACTGACATGGCCTACAGCTATAGCGCACCGGCGGACTGGAACCTCGCTCCCGGCGATATTGTACGCGTGCCATTGGGGCCGCGAAAGGTGGCAGGTGTCGTTTGGCCAGCACACAAGTATGGCGATGGCGGAAAAGAGGTGGACCCGGCCAAACTGCGGGAGATTGCGCATAAATTCCCCTGCCCGCCCGTGGGCGAGGACATGCTCGACTTCGTGGCTTGGGTGGCGAACTACACCCTCGCCAGCCCCGGCATGGTGATGCAGATGGTGCTCCGGGTGCCTGCGGCCTTTGATCCCGAACCGCCCATGCCCGCCATCATATATAATGGTGGCGAACCGGATCGGCTGACCGGTGCCCGCACCAAGGTGCTGGAATTGGCGCGGGAAACCTATGACGCGTCATCCGGCAACAACCAGCCCCTGGCCTGGACGAGGACAGGCCTCGCGAAGGCTGCCGGCGTATCGACGTCTGTAGTGGATGGGCTGATCAAGCAAAACCTGTTTGACGCCGTATCAATTGAACCCCGCCCCGTGGTGGCCAAGCCAGAAGCTGGCTTTAGACCCACTGACTTGTCGCAAGCCCAGGCCCAGGTAGCTGACGAACTGAGTAGCCGCATCGGCGATGGCTTTTCCGTCACATTGATCGATGGTGTGACCGGGTCCGGCAAAACAGAAGTTTACTTTGAAGCTGTGGCCGCTGCGCTGGAAGCGGGGCAACAGGTCCTGATTCTGATCCCTGAAATTTCCCTCACGACCTCATTCCTCGAGCGCTTTGAAAAGCGCTTTGGCGCTCCGCCCGCCCCCTGGCATTCGGATCTGACACCCAAAAACCGGGAGCGCATCTGGCGGCAGGTGGCATCCGGCGAAGTGCGGGTGGTGGCAGGCGCTCGATCAGCGCTGTTTCTGCCGTTTAACGAACCCGGCCTCATCATCGTCGATGAGGAGCACGATCTTGCCTACAAGCAGGATGAGCGCGTCGCTTACAATGCCCGGGACATGGCGGTGGTTCGAGCCCGCATCGGTGGCTTTCCAGCCATTTTGGCCAGCGCCACACCCTCCATCGAAAGTCACGTGAATGCCGATACAGGCCGCTACCATCGTGTGGTGCTGCCAAACCGTCACTCGGGTGCAGTGCTTCCCGATCTAAGCGTCGTGGACATGCGGGGGCTCAAGCTGCCAGCCAATCAGTTTTTGTCGCCTAACCTCAAACAGGCCATGACCGAAACCATCGAGCGTGATGAACAGAGCCTTCTGTTTCTCAACCGCCGAGGCTACGCACCGCTCACCCTGTGCCGCGCCTGCGGGCACAGGTTTGAGTGCACACAATGCACAGCCTGGCTCGTGGAGCACAGGTTCCGTGGCACGCTGGAATGTCATCATTGCGGACACCACCAAGCCAAACCCGAATCGTGCCCCAGCTGCGGGGCCCTGGATTATCTGGTGCCGTGCGGCCCAGGGGTCGAACGCCTCGCGGAAGAGGTGGAAGATGCATTCCCCGACGCCCGCACGATCATTCTGTCCTCCGATCTGATGGGCGGCACCAATCGCTTGCGGCTGGAGCTGGAAGCCATCGAGAGGGGCGAGGCGGACATCATCATCGGCACGCAATTGGTGGCCAAAGGGCACAATTTTCCTTTGATGACCCTGGTGGGTGTGGTCGATGCAGACCTTGGATTGTCCGGCGGTGACCCCCGCGCCGCCGAACGCACTTTTCAAATGCTCAGCCAAGTCACGGGCCGCGCCGGGCGGTTCGGGCGCAAATCACAGGGCATATTGCAAAGCTACCAACCGGATCACCCGGTGATGCAGGCGATAATTGCCGGTGATAGAGATTTGTTTTACGAGCGCGAGATCCAGATGCGCCAACGTGGGCATCTACCACCATTTGGGCGGCTGGCGGCCATTATAATCAGCGCCAACTCCAAGACCGAAGCCGAGGGCCATGCCCGCCAACTGGCCAGCGCCGGGCGACCCGTCGCCGAACAAGCCGAAGGCATTACAATGCTGGGCCCGGCGGAAGCGCCCATGGCCATGGTGCGCGGGCGCCACCGCCAGAGGCTCCTCGTCCACGCAACCCGGCAAGCCGACATTCAATCCTTCCTGCGCGCATTTCTTGCCGCTGGTCCCAAGACACGGGGCTCGGTTCGTGTGAATACAGACGTCGACCCCCAGAGTTTCGTATGAGCTTCATCTCACCGAAACCAGCCATGTCT